>NZ_JACFYV010000116.1:0-20316 GCF_016759955.1 Burkholderia sp. KCJ3K979 | reverse complement strand
TCCCCCGCCAGTTCTCCCCGCCCTCCAGCGCCGGCGTCGACTCGAACACCTCCGCGATCCAGTCGGCGAACACGCGCACCTTCTGCGACAGATGCCGGTTGTGCGGGTAGACGATCGAGATCGGTTTCGGCTTCGGATTGCTGTCCGGCAGCACCTCGACGAGCGAGCCGTCGAGCAGGTGCGGCAGCACCATGAACAGCGTCGGCTGGATCATCCCGAAGCCTTCGAGCCCGCACGTCACGTACGCGTCCGAATCGTTGACCGTGACGCTGCCGTTCATCCGCACCTCGAACGGCTTGCCGTCGATCATGAACACCCACGGAATCGCCCGCGCGCCGTGGCTCGAACGAAAATTCACCGCGTGATGCTCGACGAGATCGGCAATCTCGTTCGGCTCGCCGTGACGGGCAAGGTAATCGGGCGACGCGCACGTCACGCGCTTGAGCATCCCGATGCGCCGCGCGACCATCGACGAATCCTCGAGCGGCCCGACCCGGATCATGCAGTCGATGCCCTCCTCGACCGGATCGACGTAGCGGTCGGACAGCCCCAGCTCGAGCGTGATGTCCGGATAGCGCTGCCGGAAGATCGACAGCGACGGCAGCACGACGCGCCGCCCGAGCGAACTCGGCATGTGGACGCGCAGCACGCCGCTCGGCTTGCGGTTGCCGGCCTGGAAACTCGCGTCGGCCTCGGCGATCTCCGCGATGATCTTCATGCAATGCTCGTAGTACGCGGCGCCCTCCGGCGTCAGCGACAGCCGGCGCGTGGTCCGGTGCATCAGGCGCACGCCGAGCAGCGCCTCGAGATTCTGTATGATGGTCGTCACCGATGCGCGCGGCATCGCGAGCGTGTCGGCCGCGCGCGTGAAGCTGTTCGCGTCGACCACGCGGGTAAAAACCTCCATTGCCTGGATGCGGTCCATGCTGCTTCCCCCTTCGAATCGCCAACGGGACAGAATAGAGCGCGCGGCGGGCGCCGCACAAGCCCCCGCCTATTGTTCTCCGATCCTGAATAGTTTCGACACTTCGGACTGGAAACCGACCGGTTTCCGTTCAGTCCCGGGTAGCGGCCGCGGCGGCCCCGCTCATTCGTTGCACGTCACCGCACGAACCGCTCGCGATATCCCTGCGGCGATACGCCCAGCATGCGCACGAAACTGCGCCGCAGCGTCTCCTCGGAACCGAAGCCGCAACGCCCGGCGATCCGCTTGACGGGCCATGTCGTTTCGCCGAGCAGGCGTTGCGCGGCCTCGACACGGATCTGCTCGACCGCGCGCGCGGGCGTGCGGCCGGTTTCCGCGCGATAGTGGCGCACGAAACTGCGCTCGCTCATGCTCACACGCTCGGCGAGCGCGGGCACCGACAGGTCGGCCGTCAGGTGCTCGGCCATCCACGCGTGCAGCTCGCCGAACCGGTCGGCGGTGCGCTGCATCGACAGCATCGTGCTGAACTGCGCCTGCCCGCCCGGACGCTTCAGGAATACGACGAGTTCGCGCGCGACGTCGAGCGCGGTCGCCCGCCCGAGATCCTCCTCGACCAGCGCGAGCGCGAGATCGATGCCCGCCGTCACGCCGGCCGACGTCCACAGCGCGCCTTCGCGAATGAAGATCGGGTCCGGCTCGACGCGCACGCTCGGGTAGCGCGCCGCGAATTCGTCGCAGCGCGCCCAGTGCGTGACCGCGCGCCGCCCGTCGAGCAGGCCGGCCTCGGCGAGCAGGAACGCGCCGGTGCAGACCGACGCCACGCGCCGCGCGCGCCCGGCCTGCTGCCGCACCCAGCGCACCACCCGCGCGTCCTTCGACGCCGCGTGCACGCCCTTGCCGCCGGCGACGATCAGCGTGTCGGGACGGCGTGCGGCCGCACGCAGCGACTCGGCCATCACGACGAGGCCGGACGACGTCTCGACGGGCCCCGCTTCGACGGCCACGACGCGCGGCGCATACGGCGCCGGCTGCCCACGCTCCAGCGCGAGCTCGTTGACGGACGCGAACACCTGCAACGGGCCCGTCACATCGAGCAGTTGCGCACGGGGAAACGCGAGGACCAGGATCGAACGCGGGGCGGCGGCAGGCATGGCGATTGGCTGAAAACGTGGGTGATATGGCAATTTCGCCAAACACTACGCGCCTAGAATCGACCTGTCCATCCCGTGCCGAACGGCGCGCCCCTTCCCTCTCGGAGCCTTCGCATGACCCTGCATATCGGCCTTCTCGTCTTTCCGGGCGTCCAGCAACTCGACCTCACCGGCCCGCACGACGTGCTCGCGTCGCTGCCGGACGCAACCGTCCATCTGGTGTGGAAGTCCCGCGACGCGGTCGCGTCGAGCAGCGGCCTCGCGCTCGCGCCGACCTGTACGTTCGACGACTGCCCGCCGCTCGACGTGATCTGCATCCCGGGCGGCAACGGCATCAACGAGCTGCTGCTCGATGCCGAAACGATCGCGTTCGTGCAGCAGCGCGCGGCCACCGCGCGCTACGTGACGTCGGTCTGCACGGGCTCGTTGCTGCTGGGCGTGGCGGGCCTGCTGCGCGGGCGGCGCGCGACGACGCACTGGGCGTTCCACGCGCTGCTCGAACCGCTGGGTGCGATACCCGTGCGCGAGCGCGTCGTGCGCGACGGCAACCTCGTCACGGGCGGCGGCGTGACGGCCGGCATCGACTTCGCGTTGACGATCGCCGCGGAGCTGGTCGGCGACGAAGCCGCGCAGGCGATCCAACTGCAACTCGAATATGCACCCGCGCCGCCGTTCGACGCGGGCTCGCCCGACACCGCGCCGGCCGCGGTCGTGAAGCGCGTCACCGAACGGACGGCTGCCGGCTTCGCGAAGCGCAAGCAGATCATCGAGCAGGCGCTGCGCGCCACGTCGCGCTGAATGCGGAACGGGAGATGCGGATGTCGGAACAATCACTGGAAAGCAGCGCACGCGCGTGCCGGAGAACACCTCGATGAACATCATCCGGAGTGCCGCATTCACGGCGGACCGCGCGTGGGGCGCCCTCGACATCGCGACCCTGAACGGCATCACGGTGCGGCTGCACTGGACCGACGAGCCGTATCGCTGGCATGTGAACGACGGCGAGGAGGTGTTCGCGGTGCTCGACGGCCGCGTCGAGATGCGCTACCGCGAAGCGGGCGTCGAGCACGCGACGGTGCTCGAAACGGGCGATGTCTTCCATGCGACGGTCGGCACCGAGCACGTCGCGCATCCGCTCGGCGCCGCGCGCATCCTCGTGATCGAAACCGAAGGCAGCGTCTGACGGCGGGCGTCGGGGTCTCGATGTCGCGCGGCTGACGGGCGCCGCCGCGCGGCGAAGGTCACCCCGAGATCGTCCCGGTTGCCTGCGACGGGATCAGTTTCGGTAGCGGCGTGCACTGGCACTGGCACAGGTCGTGTTCGAGCGCGACGACCTTGCCCATCACGGTCATCGTGCGCTCGCCGCCGTCCGATACGATCACGCCCGGCGACTTGCACGCCGCGCAGAACACGGCTGCGCCGAGATACGCGAGTTCGCGCCCGTCGAACGACGAATTGGCGATCCCTTCGAGCACGACGCCGCCGTGATCGGTCGTGTCGCCCTTCAGAATGAATTTGCGGCTCATGATGTCGGTTCTTCCCTCGGAAACGCCGCGCAACGCAACCGCGCACGGGCATCGTGAAACCGCCCGTCGGTCGCGGGCGTCCCGCGAGCATATCACCGCTCGCCGCGGCCGCGACACGTGCCTTCCGCATCGGCCGCTCGCTCCATCAGGTATTCGCCGCGCATGGCGATTCGGCGCCACGGCGTGTTCACGCGCCGCGATGCGCCGAACCCGATCGCCTGCGGCTACCCGATCCACTGTTCCGTCGAGGCTCGTGCCGGCACGATCGCGCGACGTTGCCATGGCGACAGGGACGTATCCGGTTCGGCATCCCGTCGCATCAATAATGTCTGATGCTTTAACCCAAAAATTAGCCTATATTTTCGTACAATTACTAAATACAAATACATCAAAAAGGTTTAATAGCAATTCACCTCGAATCATTCATTCGACGCTCCTCGCATCTCAAAACCCATCATTCTCCGACCGTTCGCATACCCGATAAATACGCGGCTCCACAATAAACATTCATGAAAACAGGCCGTTAAAATTAAGCAAGCCGATAGATAGAATTCAATCAACGCTTTCTGTTTATCGATAAAAAATGGACGAACTCCTACCGATGCGACTATTCGTCAAGGTCGCCGAACTTCGCAGTTTCGCGCGCGCCGCCACGGAACTGAACATCTCCAACTCATCGGCCACCCGCCTCGTCATGAGCATCGAGGACCGGCTCGGCGCACGCCTGCTGAATCGCACCACCCGCAGCCTGTCACTGACCGACGCAGGCCACCTCTATCTGGCGCAGATACGTCACGTGATCGACGAAATCGACCGGGTGGAGGACACGATCGCCTCGATGCATCACGAACCGATCGGATCGCTGAAAATCGCCGCGCCGGTCATGTTCGGGATGCACGTGCTCGCACCGGCCATCGATGCGTTCAAGATGCGCCATCCGGCCATCGTGCCGGAAGTCACGATCGTGGACCGTCACGTCGATCTCGTGTCGGAGGGCTTCGACGTCGGGCTGCTGCTGTCCCAGCACATCAGCAACAACACGCTGGTGAAGCGCCCGCTCACGCGGCTCAAACAGCTCGTCTGCGCCGCACCGCAATATGTCGAGCGGCATGGCACGCCCGCGCATCCGCAGGATCTCGCGTCGCACGCCTGCCTGGCGTTCCATGCCGATTTCATGGGCGAATACCTGTCGTTCGATCACGACCAGACGCGCATCACCGTACGCCCGAACAAGTCCGCGTCGTCGAACAACGTCGGGCTGATCCGGAACTGGGCGCTGTCCGGCATGGGCATCGCGGTCCTGCCCGACTTCCTCGTCAAGTCGGATCTCGACGACGGCCGGCTGCTCGCGCTGCTGCCCGGCTATCGGCTCGAGGCCCTCGAGATGAACGTCGCGTACCCGAGCCGCCGGCACTTTCCGCGCAAGGCCCGACTTTTCGTCGATCACCTGATCGACCATTTCGTCAGTTGAATGCAGGACGGCATCGCGCACGATTTTTCATGCCGATTCGCCGTCGCCCGCTCGAGTCGCACTCGCCCCGCGCCTGGCCGGAGCGGCGCGCCGGCAGGCGCTCTCACGGCCGTCGACCCGTCGCCCGGCGGGTATGGGCACGCCTGTTGCGCCGGCGCATCTCGGTAGTCGACCGCTCTTGGCAGCCCGCCGCGGAGGACTACACTAATCCTTAATGGGGTGCGGCCGGATAACCGCGCCCTCAGGGAGACGCCGCCATGAATCGGCCGCTGAATCGTATCCTGCCGCGCGTGACCGGTCCCGCCTCGGTGTGGACGTGGGTCAAGTGGTCCTTGCTCGCCGCACTGCTGATCGCGCTCGCGATCGTCGCGCGGCTCGTGCAGACCGAGATCGAAACCTCCCGGCTGCAGGCGCGCTACCTGTCCGAGCTCACCCGCGACGTCGGCTATACGGTCGAGGCGGGGCCGAGCGATCACATCCGCTTCCCCGCGAACGGCCCGTACGACCAGCGCTTCGGCTATGCGATGATTCCCGCGTTCCAGCAGCGGCTGCTCGCGCGCGGCTTCGTCGTCAGCGAGCAGGCGCGCGATTCGCAGCGGATGCTGGCGCTCGGCGAGCGCGGGCTGTTCCTTCCTTATGAAGAGAAGGACCAGACGGGCCTGATGCTGTTCGATTCGACCGGCTCGCCGCTGTTCGCGACCGTGTTTCCACAGCGCGTCTACGCGGACTTCGACACGGTGCCGCGCGTGATCACCGATTCGCTGCTGTTCATCGAGGATCGTTACCTGCTCGACGGGAACGAACCGAACCGCAACCCGGCGATCGACTGGGGACGCTTCAGCCGCGCGCTCGCCGACCAGGCGCTGCACGTCGTCAACCGCCATCAGGCGCGCCCGGGCGGCAGCACGCTCGCGACGCAGATCGAGAAATTCCGCCATTCGCCCGAGGGCCGCACCGCGACGCCGCCCGAAAAGCTGCGGCAGATCGCGTCCGCGTCGGTGCGCGCCTACCTGAACGGTCCGCAGACGATGCTCGCGCGCCGCACGATCGTCGTGCGCTACCTAAACTCGGTGCCGCTCGCCGCGCGGCCGCACGTGGGCGAAATCACCGGCATCGGCGACGGTCTCGCCGCGTGGTACGGCCGCGACTTCAACGACGTGAACCGCATCCTCTCCGCGCCGACGACCGGCGACAACGTCGACCAGCAAGGCAAGACGTTCCGCGAAGTGTTGTCGCTGCTGATCGCGCAGCGCGCGCCGTCGTACTTCCTCAACCGCGGTTATCCGGCGTTGCAGAAGCTGACCGACAGCTACCTGCGGCTGCTGTCCAACGGCGGGATGATCTCGCCCGCGCTGCGCGATGCCGCGCTCGCCGCGCAGATCGAACGCAGCGCGCCGCCGGCCGCCGCGCGCGTGCAGTCGTTCGTGTCGCGCAAGGCCGTCACCTCCGCGCGCGCATCGCTGCTGTCGGCGCTGGGCATCAGCGACCTGTACCAGCTCGACCAGCTCGACCTGCAGGCCACCAGCACGCTCGACAACGGCGTGCAGCAGGCGGTCGCCGAGCGGCTCGCGCGGGCGTCGACGCGCGACGGCGCGCAGGCCGCCGGCCTGTACGGTTTCGAGATGCTCGCGCCGAAGGACGATCCGTCGCACCTCACGTACAGCTTCACGCTGTACGAGCACCGCAACGGCGCGAACATGCTGCGCGTGCAGACCGACAGCGTGAACCAGCCGTTCGACGTGAATCGCGGCGGCCGCATCAACCTCGGCTCGACCGCGAAGCTGCGCACACTGATCACGTACCTGCAGATCGTCTCCGACCTCCATGCGCGCTATGCGAACCTGTCGAACGCGGAGCTGGCGCGCGTGAAGCCCGATCCGATCGACGGACTGTCGCGCTGGGCGCTCGACTACCTGTCGCATACGCGCGATCGCTCGCTGCAGGCGATGCTCGATGCGTCCGTCGAGCGCAAGTATTCGGCGAGCCCGGACGTGTTCTACACGGGCGGCGGCGCGCAGGTGTTCTCCAACTTCGAGAAGTCGGACAACGGCCGCATCCTGACGCTGCACGCGGCGTTCGAGCACTCGGTCAACCTCGTGTTCGTGCGGCTGATGCGCGACATCGTTCACTATGAAACGCTGCAGGCGGCCGGCCCGTCGTCGTCGTGGCTCAACGATCCCGCGCAGCGCCAGCATTACCTGCAGCAATTCGTCGACGGCGAAAGCCAGGTCTACGTGAAGCGCTACTACACGCGCTATGCGGGCAAAGCGCCCGACGACGCGCTCGCGCTGATGCTTCGCGACGTACGCAAGTCGCCGCCGAAGCTCGCGACGGTGCTGCGCAGCGTTGCGCCGAACGAGTCGCTCGCGTGGTTCGCCGCGCAGATGCGCGCGCAACTGAAGGGCACGCCGGCCGCGACGCTGTCCGACGACGATCTCGCCGCGCTCTACGCGAAGTACGCGATCGACCGCTTCAACCTCAACGACCGCGGCTATATCGCGAGCGTCCATCCGCTCGCGCTGTGGACGCTCAACTACCTGCGCGCGCACCCGGGCGCGTCGCTCGCCGAGGTTCAGCGCGACAGCCGCGATACGCGTTTCTACACGTATTCGTGGCTGTACAAGACCCGCTACCACGCGACGCAGGACCGGCGCATCCGCCGCATGGTCGAGCTGCGCGCGTACGCGGAGATCACGAAGTCGTGGCGCGCGCTCGGCTACCCGTTCGCGGAAGTGACGCCGTCCTATGCGGCCGCGATCGGTGCATCGGGCGACCAGCCCGACGCGCTCGCGAAACTGATCGGCCTGATCGCGAACGGTGGCCAGAAGGCGCCGACCGAGACGATCACGCGGCTCGATTTCGCGAAGGGCACGCCGTACGAAACCCGTTTCGTGCGCGCGGCCGCCCAGCCGCAGCCGGTGCTGTCGCCGGAGATCGTCAACGTGGCGCACACGCTGCTGCGCGACGTCGTGCTTCACGGCACCGCGCGCCGCCTCGCGGGCGGGCTCACGCTGCCGGACGGCAAGACGCTCGACGTGTACGGCAAGACGGGGACGGGCGACCAGCGCTTCAACGTCTATGCGCGCGGCGCGCGGCTGATCGAGTCGCGCAAGGTCAACCGCAGCGGCACCTTCGTGTTCGCGATCGGCGACCGGTTCTTCGGCGTGCTGACGGCGACCGCGCACGAACCGTATGCGGCGCGCTACGACTTCACGAGCGCGATGGCCGTGCAGTTGCTGAAGTCGATGGCGCCGGCGCTCGCGCCGCTGATCGAACGCCCGGCCGACGCCGGCACGCGTACCGCGGGGCCGGCGCCGCAGGCGGAAACGCCTGCGGCGAATGCAGCGGCCGTGCAACCTTCCTGACCGCCTGATCGTGGCGCATGGGCGCTCGCACCGGCGCGCCGCTCAGTGCGAGCGGCCGTCGTAGTGCGTGACAGGCAGCGCGTCGAGGTCGACGCCGTCGAGGCAGCGCACGTTGATCGCAGCCATCGCGGTGCCCTTCGGATCGACGCCCTCGCCGAACGCGTGAATCCCGCAGCGCTTGCAGAAGCGATGCCGGATCACGTGCTTGTTGAACATGTAGGTGGCAAGATTCTCGTCGGAGGTCAGCAGCTTCATGTGGTCTCGCGGCACGAACCACATCAGCGCGCCCTTGCGCCGGCAGATCGAGCAGTTGCACGCCATCACGCCCTGCAGGTCGCCTTCCGCCTCGAACGTCACGTCTCCACAATGACAGCTTCCGCGATAAAGCATGGTCGTCTCCCGGTGCAGCCCGTGCACATCGCCGGCGCCCCGGCGGGACACCGTTGGCCGGGCCGATCCAAACGCGTACAGTAGCGCTCGCATGCGCCGCCCGCAATGTCCGGACGGCGCCATCCCTCACCGACTCAGGAGACCGTCATGCTCGAACTGCGCCCCGGCTGCGAATGCTGCGACAAGGACCTGCCGCCCGATTCGGCGGAAGCACGCATCTGCACGTTTGAATGTACGTTTTGCGCGACTTGCGCGGACGACGTGCTGAAGGGCCGCTGCCCGAACTGCGGCGGCGACCTGGTCGCGCGCCCGCGGCGGCCGGCGAGCCTGCTCGCGAAGTACCCGCCGTCGACGGAACGGATCCACAAGCCGGGCGGCTGCGCGAACGCCTGACGGCACCGGCGCCGCCTGCCCGCTTCCGTCACGACATCTCGATCCGGGCACGCGTCACCGCGAGCAGCGTCGCCATCGCGCGGCGCGCGCCGTTCTCGTCGCGCACGCGAATCGCGTCGCTGACGGCCGTATGCTCGGCAAGCGACGCGTTGTACACGTCCGCCCGGCGCGCATTCAGCTGCAGTTGCGCCTCGAGCGTGCGATCGATCAGCGCGCCGAGCGGCACCAGCAGCTCGTTGCCGCCGGCCTCCAGCACGCTCAGGTGAAAGCACAGATCGGCGCGCACCCATTCGTCGACGTTGCGCGCGGCGGCCATCGCGCGCACCGCGCCGTCGATCGCGTCGAATGCTTCGGGCGTATGGGTGCGCGCGGCCAACGCGGCCGCGTGCGGCTCGATCATCTCGCGCATCTCCTGCAGCTTCAGCGCGAATGCGAGCGGCGGCGCGACACGCGCATACCAGTCGAGCAGGTCGGCATCGAGCAGGTTCCACGCCCGGCGCGGCCGCACGCGCGTGCCGACCTTCGGCCGCGATTCGACGAGCCCCTTCGACGTCAGCGTGCGCAGCGCCTCGCGCATCACCGTGCGGCTCACGCCGTACATCTCCATCAAGTCGGGTTCCCTCGGCAGCAGCGATTCGGGCGGATAGTCGCCGCGCAGGATCGCCGTCGCGAGCCGGAAGGCAGTCTGTCCATGCAGGTCGCGTTGAATGATCGTTCTCCGTCGGGCGAACTGCCCACTATCTGCACATTAATGCTATTAATACTATTTTTTATTCGACTACGCTAGGATAACCGCGAAAGCACGGATCGTGCGCCGCGCCCGCGCGGGCGCGCCGGTCAATCATGGAGACTCGCGTCATGAAAATCACCCGCCTCGAAACGTTCGTCGTCCCGCCCCGGTGGCTGTTCCTCAAGATCGAAACCGACGAGGGCATCATCGGCTGGGGCGAGCCGGTCGTCGAAGGCCGCGCGCACACGGTCGAGGCCGCCGTGCAGGAACTGGCCGACTACCTCGTCGGCCGCCACCCGCTCCTGATCGAGGATCACTGGCAGGTGATGTACCGCGCGGGCTTCTACCGCGGCGGCCCGATCATGATGAGCGCGATCGCGGGCGTCGACCAGGCGCTGTGGGACATCAAGGGCAAGCATCACGGCGTGCCGGTGCACGCGCTGCTCGGCGGCCAGGTGCGCGACCGCATCAAGGTGTATTCGTGGATCGGCGGCGACCGGCCGAGCGACGTCGCGAACAATGCACGCGCGGTAGTCGAGCGCGGCTTCAAGGCCGTGAAGATGAACGGCTCCGAAGAGCTGCAGATCGTCGACACCTATGACAAGGTCGAACAGGTGATCGCGAACGTCGCGGCGGTGCGCGACGCGGTCGGCCCGCACGTCGGGATCGGCGTCGACTTCCACGGCCGCGTGCACAAGCCGATGGCGAAGGTGCTCGCGAAGGAACTCGATCCGTACAAGCTGATGTTCATCGAGGAGCCGGTGCTGTCGGAAAACGCCGAGGCGCTGCGCGACATCGTCAACCAGACCAACACGCCGATCGCGCTCGGCGAACGGCTGTACTCGCGCTGGGACTTCAAGCACATCCTCGCGGGCGGCTACGTCGACATCATCCAGCCGGACGCATCGCACGCAGGCGGCATCACCGAGTGCCGCAAGATCGCGACGCTCGCGGAAAGCTACGACGTCGCGCTCGCGCTGCACTGCCCGCTCGGGCCGATCGCGCTCGCCGCGTGCCTGCAGCTCGACGCGGTGAGCTACAACGCGTTCATCCAGGAACAGAGCCTCGGCATTCACTACAACCAGGGCAACGACCTGCTCGACTATCTGCGCAACCCCGAGGTGTTCCGCTACGAGGACGGCTTCGTCGCGATCCCGCAGGGCCCGGGGCTCGGCATCGACGTGAACGAGGAGAAGGTGCGCGAGATGGCGAAGACGGGACATCGCTGGCGCAACCCGGTGTGGCGTCACGCGGACGGCAGCGTCGCCGAGTGGTGATGAACGCGTGAGATAAGAAAGAGGCGTTGCGCGGCATGCGCCGCGCGAGGCGTTCAACACGGCCGCCCCGACAGGGCGGCCGTTCTTGCATCTGCGGCGCGGCGCGCGCCGGCGCCCTACACTATGCCGCCCCGTTCGGTCGTCAGCCGAGCGCCGCGAACCCCGGCACGCTGAACGACAGCACGGCCGCCGCGACGAACACGCCGATCATCGTCATCCCTTCGAGATGCAGGATGTTGCGGAACGTGTGCGCGTCCTCGGTCGATGCAGTGCGGCGCAGACGCGGCAGCGCCGAGAAGCGGTTGAGCCCGCCGAGCACGAGCGCGAGCGCGACGAGCAGCAGCTTCAGCAGCAACACGCGCCCCCACGTGCTGCCGTCGAGCGGCGCGAGCGAGCCGCCGAGCCCGCGGATCGCGTTGAGCACGCCCGTGCCGAGCACGAACACGACCGCGACGATCGACGTGCGCGACAGGTGCTGGCCGATGCGGATCAGCGCGCCGCGCGCGACCGACGTCCCCAGCGCGGGCAGCACCGCGAGCCCGCCCGCGAGCACGAGGCCGCCCCATACGGCGGTGGCCAGCAGGTGCAGCGTCTGCACGCCGACCGCCGCGGACAGCACGCCGCTATCGGCCGCATGGCCGAGCGAGGCCTTGCCGGCCGCGACCACGATCACCGCGAGCCACAGCACCGCATGCGCGAGCGGGCCGTCCGGCTTCGCGAGCGCGACGAACGCGAGCACCACCGCGCCGGCGAACGCGACGCTCCACGCGAAGCCCGTGTGCGTCTGCATCAGCATCACGGGAATCGCGGCGAACGCGCCGCCGAGCCCCGCGCCGCTCATCGCCGCGGCCTCGTAGACGAGCCAGCCGAGATCGGCGAGCACCAGCGCCAGCGCCGCCGCGACCAGCGAATGTTGCGCGCGCAGCCATGCGGGGTGCGACGGCGCGACGACCGGCCGCGCGCCGTCCTTGCCGAGCCATGCCTTGAGCAGCGCCGAGCCGACCGCCATCGCGAACGCCGCATCCATCAGCGCCGCGAGCGCGACCTGACCGATCCACAAGCTGTCGAACTTCATCGCGCACACCCTCCCTCGAGCGGCAGGCCGGCAGGGCGGCTGCGAGGGGACGGACAGCGGGACGGACAGCGTGAGGAAGGCAACGGCACGGTAGAAAACGTCATCGATGAATCCGGAAACGGGAGAAATGACTGGACCTGCGGCGGAGGCGGCGCCGCGCGACCCGCGAGTGTACGGTCTTCGATGGTGAAAACGCACGCCGGTTCACACGGCCCCACCGCAATGCGCGTCAAATTGTCGCAAGTCGCAAACAGACAGGAACCGATGTCCTTTCGTCAAATAGCCGTCATTACCCATCGATGATAGAATGCCGCGTCGCAGCAGCCCGGCTGTCCTGCCGTCCATGCGCCGAGCCGATCGTAGCCCGGACAAGGTCCCCGACGAATAAACATGGAGTCTCGTGTGTCTTCAAGACGCCTCTTCCGTCCGCTGCTCGCCGTTCTGATGATCGGCGGCGCGGGCCTTATGAGCGCTGCCCAAGCGCAGACCAAGCCCACGGAGCAAGCGCACGCCCAGCAGGCGCCGCTCAAGGCACCCGATACCATGGCCGAGCGCGTGCGCGGCTGTACCGCATGTCACGGCGTCCACGGCCAGGGCACGGACAACGATTACTTCCCGCGTCTTGCCGGCAAGCCGGCCGAGTACCTGTACAACCAGCTCGTCAACTTCCGTGACGGCCGGCGCAAGTACCCGCCGATGAACTATCTGCTGACGTACCTGAACGACGACTACCTGCGCGAAATCGCCGAGCACTTCTCGGCCGAACGTCCGCCGTATCCGACGCCGGCGAAGCCGACGCTGCCGGCCGCGACGCTCGCACGCGGCAAGCAGCTCGTCACGCAGGGCGACCCGGCCCGCAAGCTGCCTGCCTGCGTGGCCTGCCACGGCGCGGGCCTGACCGGCATGCAGCCGGCGATCCCGGGCCTCGTCGGCCTGCACGCCGATTACCTGAGCGCGCAGCTCGGCGCATGGCGCTCGGGCAACCGCCACGCGAAGGCCCCCGATTGCATGCACGACATCGCCGCGAAGCTTTCCGACGAAGACGTGACGGCCGTGACCGCATGGCTCGCCGCGCAACCGGCGCCCGCCAACCCCGTGCCGGCCCCGGCGCGTTCGATGAAGACTCCGCTCGCCTGCGGCAGCGAACCGCAATAAGGCAAGGGAGACAGACACAATGAAACGCAAGTCCCTGTTTGCACTCTCGGCCGTCGCGATCGTCGCGGCTGCCGCCCTCGTGCCGGTCCTGTGGCCGGGCAACGACACGCTGCACGGCGCTGCCGCCGTCGCCGCCACGCCGGCCGATCAGGCCGCGCTGATCAAGAAGGGCGAGTACCTCGCGCGCGTCGGCGACTGTATCGCGTGTCACACCGTGCGCGGCGGCAAGTCGTTCGCGGGCGGCCTGCCGATGGCGACGCCGTTCGGCACGATGTACACGCCGAACATCACGCCGGACGACCAGAACGGTATCGGCAAGTGGACGTCGGACGACTTCTACCGCGCGATGCACACGGGTCGCTCGAAGGACGGCAGCCTGCTGTACCCCGGCTTCCCGTTCGCGAGCTACACGAAGGTCACGCGCGCCGATTCGGACGCGATCTACGCGTACCTGCGTTCGGTCCCGCCGGTGTCGGTGCCGAGCCGTCCGCACGAACTGAAGTTCCCGTTCAACAACCGCAACCTGCTGATCGGCTGGCGCACGCTGTTCTTCAAGGAAGGCGAATACAAGCCGGACCCGACGAAGTCGGTCGAATGGAACCGCGGCGCGTATCTCGTCGAAGGCCTCGGCCACTGCTCGATGTGCCACACGTCGATCAACATGATGGGCGGCCCGGTGAGCTCGTCGGCGTTCGCCGGCGGCCTGATCCCGCTGCAGAACTGGTATGCGCCGTCGCTGACGAACGACAAGGAACTCGGCCTCGGCGACTGGCACGTGCAGGAGCTGTCCGACCTGCTGCAGGCCGGCGTGTCGCAGAAGGGTGCGGTATTCGGCCCGATGGCGGACGTGGTGCACAACAGCCTGCAGTACATGACCGACGAAGATACGCGCGCGATGTCGACGTACCTGAAGTCGATCCCGCAGAAGGCTGAAGCGCCGAAGAACATGCAGTACGAGCCGTCGAAGCAGTTCGGCAACGCGCTGTTCGACCAGGGCAAGAAGATCTACGCGGACAACTGCGCGACCTGCCACGCCGAAACCGGCGCCGGCAAGCCGCCGGCCTATCCGCCGCTCGCGGGCAACCACTCGATCATGATGGAATCGGCGGTCAACCCGATCCGCATGGTGCTGAATGGCGGCTACCCGCCGAGCACGTTCAAGAATCCGCGTCCGTATGGGATGCCGCCGTTCGCGCAGTCGCTGTCGAACCAGGAAGTCGCGGCGGTCGTCACGTATATCCGGATGTCTTGGGGTAACAACGGTACGCCGATCTCGCCGCAACAGGTGAGCGACCTGCGTTCCGCGCCGCTCGACTAAGAAGCGGCTCACACAAACGGGGCGCGGCTGCGGGAAACCGCGGCCGCGCCCTTTTGCTTTTTGGCTGTTTAGCGATGCAGGTTTGCCGCGCGGGCCGCGCGCTGCATCGCCGATCATAAAACTCAAGAGTGGTATCTATGTCTTTCGAATCTCTCGGCCTGGCCGAACCGCTGGTCAAGGCGGTCAACGAGCTCGGCTACACGTCGCCGACTCCGATCCAGCAGCAGGCGATCCCGGCCGTCCTCGGCGGCGGCGACCTGCTCGCCGGCGCACAAACCGGCACCGGCAAGACCGCCGGCTTCACGCTGCCGATCCTGCAACGCCTGCACATGTTCTACGCCGAGCACCGTGGCGCGAAGCGCGCGGTGCGCGCGCTGATCCTCACGCCGACGCGCGAGCTCGCCGCCCAGGTCGAGGAAAGCGTGCGTGCGTACAGCAAGTACCTGAAGCTGCGCTCGACCGTGATGTTCGGCGGCGTCAGCATCAATCCGCAGATCGATGCGCTCAAGCGCGGCGTCGACATCGTCGTCGCGACGCCGGGCCGCCTGCTCGACCACATGCAGCAGAAGACCATCGACCTGTCGGATCTCGACATCCTCGTGCTCGACGAAGCCGACCGGATGCTCGACATGGGCTTCATCCACGACATCAAGCGCGTGCTCGCGAAGCTGCCGCCGCAGCGCCAGAACCTGCTGTTCTCGGCGACCTTCTCGGATGAAATCAAGGCGCTCGCCGACAGCCTGCTCGACTCGCCCGCGCTGATCGAGGTCGCCCGCCGCAACACGACCGCCGAGAGCGTCGCGCAGAAGATCCACCCGGTTGACCGCGACCGCAAGCGCGAGCTGCTCACGCACCTGATCCGCGAACACAACTGGTTCCAGGTGCTCGTGTTCACGCGCACCAAGCACGGCGCGAACCGGCTGGCGGAGCAGCTGACGAAGGACGGCATCAGCGCGATGGCGATCCACGGCAACAAGAGCCAGTCGGCCCGCACGCGCGCGCTGGCCGAGTTCAAGAACAGCACGCTGCAGGTGCTCGTCGCGACCGACATCGCCGCGCGCGGGATCGACATCGACCAGCTGCCGCACGTCGTCAACTTCGATCTGCCGAACGTGCCCGAGGATTACGTGCACCGCATCGGCCGCACGGGCCGCGCGGGCGCGACCGGCGAAGCCGTGTCGCTCGTGTGCGTCGACGAGAAGCAGTTGCTGCGCGACATCGAGCGGCTGATCAAGCGCGAGATCCCGCAGGAAGTGATCGCGGGCTTCGAACCCGATCCGAACGCGAAGCCGGAGCCGATCCAGCAACGCCGCGGGCAGCAGCAACCGCGCGGCGGTGGCGGTGGTGGCGGCAATCGCCAGCCGCGTGCCGGCGGCTCAGGCCAGCCGGCCGCGAAACGCGACGGCAACGCGCAACCGAAGGCCGGGCAACCGAAGGCTGCGCAGCAGAAGGCCGCGAAGCCGCGCACGCAAGGCAGCGCCGCCGGTAACGGCGGACGTCCTGCAGGTGGCGGCAACGGCGCCCGCCCGGCAAGCGGCAACGCCGCGCATCCGAACCGCAACCGTTCGTCGCGCAGCGGCCAGCGCGGTCACTGAAGCCGAGCGGCCGCGCGCCGCAGGTGCTCGATCTGGCGTTGCCAGCGTGCGAGCACCGCGGCGCGCTCCCCTTCCAGCGTGAACGTGACGCCGGTCGCGAGACGCGCATAGCCGACCCGCTGCGCATCGCCGTGCGCGATCGTCGCGGCGAATCCGGCCAGGCCGCCGAAGTCCCCTTCGAGCGGCGCCATCTCCAGTTGCGCCTGAAAGAACGCGCCGTCCGCGACGAGCGTCAACGCGGCCGTGCGCCGTTGCGCGATCGCGCGCGCCGCCCGCGACTGCGGCCAGAGCGCGATCAACAGCGTGCGCGCATCGTGTGCATAGATCTCGCCGACGCCGAGCAGCGTCGTGCGCAACTGGCCGTCGTCGGTCGCGACGATCAGCGACGCGGCGAGGTCGGCATGACGCTCGAGTGCGGTGCCGTCGAACAGCGACACGACGGCGGACGGCCACGCGTCGAACGTCCATTGTTCGAGCGCGTGGCGATGGGTATCGGTCATGATGGCGTGGCCCGGGCGCGGATCGGATGAGGATGCGTCAGCATACGCGCGCCGGGCCGTACCGCGGCGATCAGCGCAGGAAAACGTGCCGCGTGATCTTCGTGAGCGGATAGTGGACGCCCGGCTGGATCTTCGCGGGCAGGTCGAGCGGCTTGAGCAGCATCTTCACGCACATGTCGGCCGACAGGTTGCGCCGCACCAGCGAGTTGATGCGCGCGGCGCGCTCGCGGTTGTACTGGCTGTCGCCGACGCGGTCCGGATAGCGGATCGCGAACACGTGGCGCAGCGCGATCTCGGAATCCTCGTTCTTGATTTCCATCACGCGGCGCGCGAGGGCCCCGAGCACCGCGAGCCGGCCGTTGCCTTCGACCTGGTTGTACTTCTTGAAGAACTTGAAGAAGTGCTTGTAGTGACGCACTTCGTCGGTGCGGATGTTGTCGGTGATTTCCTTCAGCACCGGCTCGTCCGAGCATTCGTTGATCGCGCGATAGAGCGTGGCCGTGCCCGTCTCGACGACGCAGCGTGCGACCATTTCGAGCGCGCGGGTTTTCTCGAACGCCTCGACCGAGCAGGTCTTCGAATACTCGGCAAAGAAATTCGCGAAGGCGGTATCCCAGTCGAACTCGGGCCACACGTGCGCGATGTACGCCTTCAGCGCGCGGCCGTGCTGCAATTCTTCGGGCTCCCATGCATTGTTGAGCCATGCGGAGACTTCCGGATCGTCATTGAAGAATTCGCTCAGATTGCTCGTATAGAGATCCGAGCCGCTCTCGATGAACGACGACGCGCACAGCAGCAGCAGCAGATCCTCGTTCGCGGCCGCACGCTGACGATCGATCCGGTTCAGGTCGATGTCCTCGATACGCCACGGCATCACATGCGTCGTTTTGGTGTCCATGGTAGTGCGCTCCCAGTCGTCGCGCGGAGGCCGGCCCATGCCTGGGGCACAGGCGCCAGCCGATCCGCAGGCGGCGTTTTACTTGCGTTTATAGTGAATCGGTCCGGCCGAACCATCTTGGCATCTTAGCCGGACTTTGATGTTCGTGCTCCAGAGCACTGACCATACCCGACGGGCGCAGTTCCACGGCGTCTGTTGCCGTTCGTTAGATGAGTCCTTCAAACCGCTTGCGTGCGTTCGATGGCAGGCGCCGCGCCAAATGAAAACGGGCGGCCGTCGGGCCGCCCGTGATGCCGGGAAACTGCAAAGGAAGCTGGAAGCGATCCGTCAGAACCCGGCCGCCAGCCCGTCGCGCCGGCTGTCGCTCGCGGCCACGTAGCCGCGCTCAGGATCGTCGGGATCGAGGCGCCAGACGAACTGCCCCGAGCCGAAATCCATGTAAGGATCGTCGATCGACTTGATCGTATGGCCGCGGGCGGCCAGCCCGTCGACGGTCGCGCGGTTCATCGTCGCCTCGACGTCGAGCGTGAAGTCGCGGTTGACCTTCCAGCGCGGCGCGCAACACGCGGCCTGCGGCTGCTGGCCATAGCCGAGCATCCGGATGATGGTCTGCAGGTGGCCCTGCGGCTGCATGTCGCCGCCCATCACGCCGAAGCTCATCACGGCCTCGGTGCGGCCGTTGGCTTCCTCGGTGACGAACGCCGGAATGATCGTGTGGAACGGCCGCTTGCCGCCCGCGACGACGTTCGGCGAAGCCGGGTCCATCGAGAAGCCGTGCCCGCGGTTCTGCAGCGCAATGCCCGTGCCGGGGACGACGAGGCCCGAGCCGAAGCCCATGTAGTTCGACTGGATGAAGCTCACCATCATCCCGCGCTCGTCGGCCGCCGACAGGTAGATCGTGCCGCCGGAATGCGGACGGCCGGCGGCGAAGTGCGTGGCCCGCGCGCGATCGATCAGCTTCGCGCGTTCGGCGAGATACGCATCGTCGAGCATCTGTTCGGGCGTGAGCTCCATCGCGCGCGGATCGGCGACGTAGCGATAGACGTCCGCGAACGCGAGCTTCATCGCCTCGATCTGCAGATGCTGCGAATCGACCGAGTCGACCGGCCATTCGGTCACGCCCGCATGCTCGGCGATGCCGAGCGCGATCAGCGCGGCAATGCCCTGCCCGTTCGGCGGAATCTCGTGAATCGTGTGGCGGCCGAAGCGCTTGCCGATCGGCTCGACCCATTCCGGCCGGTACGCGCGCAGGTCGGCTTCGGTCAGCGCGCCGCCGCCTTCGCGCGCGAAGGCGGCGATCCGCTCGGCGAGCGCCCCTTCGTAGAACGCACGGGCGCCGTCCTTCGCGAGCGTGCGCAGCGTCTGTGCATGACCAGGCAGGCACACGCGTTCGCCGACGAGCGGCGCGCGGCCGCGCGGCATGAAGGTGTCCGCGAAGCCCGGCAGGCCCTGCAGTTCGGGAACGGCCGCGGCCCACTTGTGCGCGACGATCGGCGGCACCGAATAGCCGCGCTCCGCGATCTCGATCGCCGGCTCGAGCAGGTCCGCGAACGGCAGCGAACCGAACTTCGCGTGCAGCGCTTCCCAGCCCGCGATGACGCCCGGCACGGTGACGGTGTCCCAGCCGCGCGTCGGCTTGTTCGCGATGCCGCGCGCATCCTCGCCGTGGCGCTTGCGGAAGTAGTCGACGTTCCAGGCGGCCGGCGCGACGCCCGATGCGTTCAGCCCGGACAACCGCTCGCCGTCCCACACGAGCGCGAATGCATCGCCGCCGAGCCCGCACGACACGGGCTCGACGACCGTGATCGCGGCGGCGGCGGCCAGCGCCGCGTCCACCGCGTTACCGCCCTTCCACAGCATCCGCAGCCCGGCCTGCGCAGCCAGCGGGTGCGACGTCGACACGACGTTGCGCGCGAACACCGGAATGCGGGTCGTCGGATACGGGTTGTGCCAGTTGAAGCCACTCATCGATACCACCTCGTCGAAAGCTGAATGAACGTGCCCGCGCGAGCGGGCAATCCGCCATTGCAGCGCGATCAGCGCCATCGCGCAAATTCATTTGTCACATGAATCCATGCAATTCACGCATGAATTGCGTGCGCCGACGGCAGGCAGGCCGGCCGAACGCCGTTACCGCCCTTACAATACCCGCTCCGTCTCACGACACGACCATCGAGCCATGACCCGAGATCCCCGCCTCACCCTCAACGCGCGTCAGCAGGAATTGCTCGAATGGGTGCAGCGCGACGGCTTCGTGACCGTCGACGATCTCGCCGCGCACTTCGCGGTGACGCCGCAGACGATCCGCCGCGACGTGAACTGGCTCGCCGACCTGAACCTGCTGCGCCGCTACCACGGCGGCGCGAGCCTGCCGACCAGCTCGGAGAACGTGTCGTACACGGCGCGCCAGCGGATGTTCCACGACGAGAAGCGGCGCATCGCGGCGCTCGCGGCGTCGCACATTCCCGACCAGGCGTCGCTGTTCATCAACCTCGGCACGACGACCGAGGAAGTCGCGCGCGCGCTGAACCGCCATCACGGGCTGCA
>NZ_JACFYV010000115.1:0-20395 GCF_016759955.1 Burkholderia sp. KCJ3K979 | reverse complement strand
GCTTATGGCGAAGCGGTGATCCGCCGTTTGGGCGCCGATCTGTCAGAGCGATTCGGTCGCGGCTTCGGATGGCGCAATCTCGCACAGATGCGGGCCTGACGTGGCCTGCGGACCGGATTGTGCAGACACTGTCTGCACAATCCACGCCCGCCCGGATTGTCCCGACAGCGTCTGCAAAATCAACCAAGGCGGCGGTAAAGGCGCCGCCGGGCGTGACGTTTGAGCTGAATGCTATCGCTCAGGCTTTTCCGTTGCCCTGGTCCGCCTACGTTCGCCTCCTCGCGGTGAAAGCGCAAGCTGCTCGCGACTTTTACGAGGCAGAAGCGCTGCGTGAGGGCTGGTCTGTGCGGCAGCTTGACCGTCAGATCGGCAGTCAGCTCTATGAGCGGCTGGTGCTGTCACGCAACAAGGCGTCCTTGCTGGGAAAGGCGGCTGTAGCGCAACCCCGCGATCTTCTATCGCCTGAGGAAGCGATCCGCGATCCGTTTGTCCTCGAATTTCTTGACATGAAGGACGAATATTCGGAGTCGGATCTCGAAGCGGCTTTGATCCAGCACTTGGCAGATTTCCTCCTCGAGCTCGGCGATGACTTTGCGTTCATAGGTCGGCAGCGGCGTCTAAGGATTGATGACACCTGGTTTCGCGTCGACCTCGTGTTTTTTCACCGGCGCTTGCGATGCCTGCTCATTATCGATCTGAAGGTCGGCCGCTTCAGCTATGCGGACGCGGGGCAGATGCATCTATATCTCAACTACGCGCGTGAACATTGGATGAAGCCCGGCGAAAACCCCCGGTTGGCTTGATTCTGTGTGCTGAAAAAGGCGCGGCCGAGGCGCATTATGCACTCGACAACTTACCGAATAAGATACTCGCAGCGGAGTATCAGACGGTCGTCCCGGATGAGGCCACGTTCGCGCGAGAATTGGAGCGTACCAGGATCGAACTGGAGCGCCGGGGCCGTAAGGCGTGACTTCCCGTCCGAAGTTCCGAGGTGCTTAAACACGCGCGGATGGGCGAATACGATAAAAGTGTGCGATTCACGGACATCGTTTCACTTCTTGGTGCGCCTTTTTCGTTCCGTGGTGGAGCTCGAGGCTCCGTTAGGAGACGCGAGCTCCACCACGCGCCGGTGATGTTCGGCGAGGGTCTTGTCGACGCGCCATTCACGGTGGCGAATTCGTTCTTTCGTTTCGTCGTAGGCACTTTCCACCTCCTCCGCGAGAGGCGTAATTTCGCTTAACTCCGCGATACGATCGATGGGCGTTTTGCCGCCAAGTGAGCCGTGCGGGCGCCGCCAGTTATAGTCGAACTGCCACTCCTCAATTTCGTTGGTCGATCGCATCCCCGGTCGGTGGATGATCCGACCAGAATTCGTTGAGGTCGGTGAGCTGTGAACGCTCGACCTTGCCGTTGAGGTGTGGCGAACGGGGCGGAATCGGTCGGAATTTGATGCACTCGCTCATCAAGCGCCGCTGCACTGACTCGGCGAAGAACTCACCGCCTCGGTCGGTCTGGATACGCTGAATCGGGAACGGCATCTCCTCAATGACGCGATCAAGAAAAAGCAGCGTATTTCGGGCATTCCTGCGTGGGTAGATCGCCAGTACCCGGAATCGCGAACAGTCGTCGATCGCCGTGTACTGGTACGCACCTCGAGCGATTTTCATCGTGTCCATCTGGACGCGGTCTCCAGGCACCGGCCGGCTATAGCGTTTCGGCTGCGTCGGTCGCCTGGATCGAACCAACGGTTTTACACCCGCCTCGCTCAAGATCTTGTGAATGGTCGCGAGGGATAGCTCTCGTTGCTCGTGCAGTCGCAGTTCATTCTGGATCCGCCGTGCGCCTTTGCGCTCAGCACGTAATCGGAGGACCGTCGCCCGATCAGCCTCGGAGACCTTCCGGTTTGGGCTGCGCAGTGGACGACGGCTTTGAGACTGGAGACCTGCTTCGCCAGCTTCCTGATAGCGACGTAGCCATTTGCGAAGTGTCGGCCGAGATATGCCACACCGTGCGCACACGAGGCCGGCATTGCCGGTCTCGTGATACATGCGCACCCAACGTAATCGCGCGGCGGTCTCTCGGTCCATCGCTTCATTTTAGTTGAAACGATGTCTATGAATCACACACGTTAAACGTTCTCGACGAACGAACGTGCTCTGCTACGATGCCGGGAAGTTTCGGGAGCGTGCTCTAAGCCTTTGCTCGCTTGGCGATGGGAACCGAACCTCCCGAAGCCCAGAGGGCTGTCACGAGGGCCATAGTGGCGGCCCTCGTTTTACGGCATGCCTCATCGTCTGCGTATTTCAAACGCTATGATTGATTCGCTCGCGACTCGATAAATTCGAGATAAGCGTGCGCGACGCCCGGTTAGAATCGCTGCGTCTACCCATGAGCACGGTACCGATTGACAGATCGGCGTGACCATCTGAAACGCGTATGGCCATCGAACCCGAGGATCTTCTACCGCATTTTGAGCGTGAGTTGGGTCTGCTGCGCCGCTCGACGCGCACATTCGCCGAGCTTTACCCCAAAATCGCGGCTCGTCTTGCGATGTCCGGTGAGCACTCGGATGACCCACACGTCGAACGGCTGCTGCAATCGTTCGCGTTGATGTGCGCTCGCCACGACATACGACTTGAAGATGAGGTGCCGGAGTTTACGCACGCGTTGATTGACACGATTCACGGAGCGTTCCTACGGCCATTTCCATCTTGTGCGATGGCCCAATTCCGCGTGGATCGAGACAGCAAGCAGACCGAGCCGCGGATTGTTCCACGCGGCACGCAACTGGTGGCGCCGAATAGCCGCCTGGTGTTCCGCACCGCCGCCGACGTCACGTTGGTGCCGTTGACTGTCTCCGGTGTCCGTTACGCGACGTCGACCGTCGCGCCGATGCAAACCGCACTGCCGGCCGACACCACGGGGATTTTGTCTTTCACCCTTGACCTTACGGCACCGTCAGCCCAGTTCGCTATCGCTCCAGATATGCTGCGGCTACATTTGGCGGGGGAGAGGGAGGTGGTGGCTGCGCTCGCCGACGGCGTGCTGATGCACGCCACACGGGCCTTCGTTGAATTCGACGGCAACGGCCGCTGGCGTCGGGTGGACATGCCGCTGGCGGCCGCAGGTTTCGACGATGCCGACGCGCTGCTTGCGCCACCGCGTGACAATGCGATTGCTCCGTTTCATCTCCTGATGGAGTACGGCGCGTTTCCCGCTCGATTTGACAACCTCGACCTGAATTTGGCGCGGTTGAAACGGTTGGCGGTTGGCGCGCGCCGGATCACGTTGCATTTGGCCCTTGCAGGCGTCCACCCTGACTCACGTCGCGCCCAACGACTGATTGCAGCGTCGGCCGACAATCTCCGGCTGTTTTGCACACCAGTAGTCAACTTGTTCTCGAGCAATGCGGAGCCAATCGAAACGAAGGCTGGGCAAGCGTACTATGCGCTGAAACCGTTTTCGTTGAAGACCGCAGCCACGAGCGAGATCTGGTCAGTTGATCAGGTCCGTATCACGACCGTCCAGGGTGCCGCGCTTCTGCCGCCCTTCGAATCCTTGCAGCACGCGCTTGGCGCAGCGCCAGGCCCATATTGGATCGTTTTGCGGGACGAAGCCCGGCGCGCGCCGAAGCCGCCTTCCGAGCCCGGCAAGCCGGGACAGGAAGCGCTGCGTGGACAAGCAACTGGAGCGCGCGCAGACGGATTGCGTGGCTTGGAACTCGCGCTTGTGAACGCTCGCGGCGAGCCCGTTGATCCGGCCGCGCAGCGCCAGCTCGACATCGTGCTGTCTTGCACAAATGGCAACCTGGCGGACATGCGCGAGCGCCAGTTGGCCGTGCGCGATGGGGACTCGGGTGACCAGATCGAGTTATTGGCTCAGCCCAGTGCAAGTCCCGCGCCGATTCTTCGCCGCGGCGACCTGTGGGAATTGCTGTCGTGGCTGGTTCCGCAGGCAGCGCGGCTGAACGCCGAAGGCCTCAATGAGTTCAAGCGCTTGTGCACCCGCTTCGGCATGTCCGCGCCCGACGCCGGCCAGCGATTCGACGCGCTCGTGTCGCTCTCGACTGAACGGGTGCGGCGCTGGATGCCGGGCAAGCCGGCTTCAGCGTTCGTCCAAGGATTGGAGGTCCGGCTCGTGATCGACGAGCAGCGTTTCGTCCAATTCAGTCTCGCCGGACTGGGGCGCGTGATGGATCGACTATTTTCCCCGTACGTTCCAGTCACCAGCTTCGTGCAAATCGTATTGGTCTCGGCAGAGACCGGTGCGGTACTGCGACGCGGTGAACCCCGCGCCGGTTCCCAACCGCTTATTTGATTAGCGGGTGGAAAAGGTATCGGCAGGGAAATTGCAAAGGAATTTCAGGTATCTTTCGCTGGCAAACGTTTTGTCCTACAGTAGCGGGGCCTCAAGCTGGTGAGTCAATTGGGGACAGAACCTGAGACGAAAATAAAGGGAATTCAAATGAGTTTCGCCCCGAATGGCGGTATTCCGGCCGGTTCCGGCGGAAATCTGTTGGGCTCGCTGAGCGCGCTTGGCGGCCTTGCCGGGCCGGTCGCATCCACGGTGGCAGGACAGATTGGCCCGCTCGCCGGCGTCGCAAGTCATATCGACACCGTGCAACGCGCGGTTCAGCTGGCGCAGACCGGTTTTTCGCTGATGAACAAAACGCCGGCCGCAATTGCGGACGCGCTCAACAATGCGGCTGGCGGCGTTGCTCGACTGACTCAGCTAAATCGATACGTGACCATCGACTCGCCGCTCGGTCCGGACGTGCTGCTGGTCAGCACCGCGGTCATCGATGAACATGTCAATCGGTTGCCAGAGATTCACCTCGATTTGCTGTCACACCAGCATGACCTGGTGCCCGATCAGCTGATCGGGCAACCGATCAAGATTCGATTCGACCAGAGCGCGCGGCAGTCCACGCTTGAGCGCATCGTCTCATCAGGCGGGGCCGACAGCATCCGTTACTTCGACGGCTACGTCACGTCGTTCGACCGGGCGGGTAACCCGGGCAAGGTGACGCAATATCAAATGACGGTGGCGCCGTGGTTCTGGTTTTTGACGCGCTCGACCGACTGCCGGATTTTCCAAAACAAGACCGCTCAGGACATCCTCACCGAGATTTTCCAGGATCACGGGTTCACCGATTTCGAATTCGACATCCGGACCGCGCAGAAGCCGCTCGAATACATCGTGATGTACCAGGAGTCCTATTACAACTTCTGTGCGCGTCTGATGGAGCAGGAAGGCCTGATCTGGACGCACCGCTACGAGAAGGAAAAGCACTTCCTTGTCATCGGCGATACGAATTTCGTTTTCCGCCCGATCGACGGGTTGGCCAGTTTGCCGTATGCCGCCACCGCAGCGAGTGAAGACAACGGTATTGACCAGTTGCATGAAGGCCGGCGTTTCGGCGTGGGAAAGATCGCTTTTCGCGACTTCAATCACCAGAACCCGTCGTCGCCGCTGATGCTGGCGCAGGCCGAGCCGGAGAATCTCCGGCATGCGGGGCTTGAGACAACGGAGCGTTTCGAACACCAGTCGTTGTTCGACCACGGCGATGACGGCGACCGTTATGCACGCATCGCGATGCAAGCAGAAGAAGCGAGCGCGCATCGGTATACGGGCAGCGGCTATGCGTGGCGGATGACCGCTGCAGGCAGTGTGACCGTGACCAACCATCCAGTCATGGTCAACAATCAGGAATACGCAGTCCTGCACGTTCGTCATGAGGCTGTGAACGATTACACGGAACACAACGCGAAACTGCCGTACCGCAATACATTTTCCCTGCTCCCGAAGAAGTTTCCGTATCGTTCACCCAGGCATACACCAAAGCCCGTCATTCACGGCACTCAGTCGGCAATCGTGGTCGGCCCAAAGGGCGAAGAAATTCACACGAACGGCAGTGCCGTGAAGGTGCACTTCCTGTGGGATCGCCGCGGCAAGTTGGACGGATCGGATTCGATGTGGATCCGCGTGTCCCAACCTTGGGCGGGCGACGGGTGGGGGGCGGCCGCCATCCCACGGATCAATCAGGAGGTCTTGGTCGCGTTTAATCAAGGGGACCCCGACAATCCGGTCATCGTGGGCCGCGTCTACAACGGCGAGCAAGGCAATCCTTATCACGGGGCTGCCGGGCAGACAATGGGGATCAAGAGCCAGACGCACAAGGGCGCCGGTTCGAACGAACTGCGGTTCTCCGACGTGAACGGCGCGCAAGAGGTCTATCTGCACGCGCAGAAGGACATGAACACGGTCATCAAGGATTCGGAAACGCACACGGTCGAAGCCGGCGGGCGCACGGTGTCGCTGCTCAAGGGCAGCGAGACGAAGCAGATCGCGCAGGGCGGATTGAAGGAAACCATCGCGCTGACGCGCGACACCACGGCGAACGTGATCAATACGAAGGCCATCGCAAGCAAGGCCGGGCCTGGCATGCAAAGCCATCAGGCGAGCGACGGCATCGAGCATCGTGTCGGCGATGGCGTCGTGACGATGACGCCGGACAGCATCAAGCTGACCTTCGGTCCGTCAACGATCGTCATCAACGCGAACGGCATTTATCTCGACGGGCCGGTCATCCATTTGAATCGCGGTAGTGCGCAATCCGCGGAACAGGCGCTCGCGCTCGAGTGGGCGGCAGAGCAGGCGACGATCGCGAAGGGATTGGCGAGCCCCGATCCGGCGACGCGCGCCGCGGCGGCCAAGCTGGCGAGCTCGCTGAAGGCGCAGCAACTGGCGAAACTCGCGGATCACGTGTATCACCCGAACGATCCGCCGCCGACCGGGTGGAAGATGGCGACCAACGATCCGGAAGCGTTGAAGGCTTTCGGGCTCAAGCCGAGCGACTTCGAGAAAAGCGGTAGCAACTTCGGGTCGCAGATGTATATCCCGGATCCGAATGTCTTCGGCGACAGCATGAAGCCGACGGTCGCGTTCAAGGGAACCCAGCAACTCTTCGGCGAAGACATGAGCAACAACATGGCGCAAGGGCTCGGCGCCGATGCGCCGTATTACCGCAATGCGGTCACGATCGGCAAGAATATCGAGACCACGGGCGCGTCGGCCGGCGTCGATTTCACCGGGCATTCGCTCGGCGGCGGGCTGGCGTCCGCTGCAGCCGAGGCTAGCGGAGGCTCGGCGGTGACCTTCAATGCTGCCGGCCTCAATCCGGAGACCGTCGCACAATACGGCGGGACCGCCCAGCCGGCCAACATCACGGCCTACCGCGTCGACGGCGATATCCTGACCGGCCTGCAGGAAGGCCGACTCGGGCCGATCAGCGACGGTACGGCGGCGCTGATGCCCAAGGCTGTTGGTAGCCCCGTCACGCTCGATGGTGAGAGCGTGACCACGGTCGGCCGTCACCTGATGGGTGACGTGACGAACGGGATCAACCAGCAGGTCGCGAAGGATCAACTCGACCTGGTCTCCCAACTGAATTCATCTCACTGATGCGATACAAAAAAGCGATAACCGCCGGCGCGATTGCCGCACTCGTTGGAGTGTCCTCGCCGCTCTGGTGGCCCACTCAAGCCCAAGGGACGAACATGACTGGCTTCAAGCGTTACGCACCGGAAGATTTCTTTTCGGGGCAGCAACTCACGTTGGCTCAGGCCATTCATGACGGCGATCTCACTCGCGTTCAGCAGCTTGCGCCTAAGACCGATCTGAATGCGCCGGGCGCGAAGAATACGACGCTGCTGTCGTATGCAGTGCAGGAAATCGTCCCGGTCAAGAACGACGCGTCCAATCCGCGCTACCAGATCATTTCGGTGCTCGTGAAGAACGGCGCAGATCCCAAGGCGCCGGTCGGTGCCAGCGGCGGATCGGTAGTCGACGTCGCATTGCGGGCCGATACGCCCAACCTCCTGCGCGTGTTGTTGAACAGCGGGCTCGATCCCAACTGGCAATACAACGGCGACACGCCGATGATTTTTGCAGTTGCAGAGAACCGGCTGCTGCCCCAGCTCAAGCTGCTCGTTGAGCACAAGGCGAACGTGAATGCTCGTGATTCGCTCGGAAAGACGGCACTCTTCGAGGCGACGATGATTCAGCAGTGGGACGTCGTCGACTACCTCCTCTCGCACGGCGCGGATCCGAAGATTGCCAGCCAGCTCGGCGTGTCGTACGGGTGGGTGCTGCAGAACGAGTTGAAGAACCATACGACCACGGATTCGCCGGCGCGTGCGCGCATCGATGAGATTCGTCGCAAGATCGTCACGGCCGGCGCGCCGTGGCCGCCGCTCGATCCGAAGGCGCAACGTGCAGCGATGCGCGCGCGCGGCGAGAAGGTCGTGACGCCGGCCGGCCAGACGGATTGAACGCACGCGTGACGGTGGAAGCGCCGTGCAATGGATTCGGGAAATGATGAACGTTTTTGATTCGACGCCGCGTATCAGGCGGGAGACGGTCCTCGGCGTATCCGGGGGGCTGTACCTCCTCTCGCTGACGATGCCGGCGATGCATTTCGAAAAGGAAGCGTCGCTCAACGGGCTGTCGGTTCTCGCCCAGGGTTGGTTGGGACTGTTCATGCTCAATCCAGCATGGCTGGCCAATCCGCTCTACGTGGCTGCGGCCGTCCAGCTCGCCCGGAACCGATGTACGCGTGCGAGCCAGTTTTCGGCAGCTGCGCTCGCGTGTGCGCTCTGTTCACTGTTCACGACGAAGTGGTACTTCAATGAAGCAGATGCGACGCCGATATCCGGCTACGGCGTTGCGATTTACGCGTGGCTCGTCGCACATGTCGTATTGCTCGCGGGCAGCATGCGCTTGCGCCGGGAAAGCGCCGTCGCGCTGCAAGGAAAATGAGTGGTGGCGCGAGTGGGCGCTGATTTCCACTCATTCCAACAACTACACATCACGAGAGAACCAGCATGACGGATTCCGAAAACCGTATCCGGATTCACGAAGGCAGCATCGTTCTGCCGAACGGTTTCGAGGATCGCACAACCAACCTGTTCGTGCCGGCCGATACGGCCGCGCAGCCGAACCTGAGTGTCGCACGCGACTGGCTCAAGGACGGAGAGACCCTTGCGCCGTATATCGATCGTCAGATCGCGCTGCTCAAATCGCGGTTGCAAGGACACCGGGTGCTTTCGCGTCAGGCTGAACGGCTTGGACCGGAAACTGATGGAATGCCGGGGGAGCGCATCGACGCTGCCTATCGGAACGGCCCGAAGACCGTTTTTCAACGGCAAGGCGCATTCATTGTTGCCCCGGGACGCGTGCTGATCTTTACCGCGTCGAGCGCGAAGAGCTTCGGCGAAACGCTCGACGCATTGTGGCGCAACTGGCTCGACGGCTACCGTCCGGCAGAACAAGAGTCGGCATAACAACAGCAAAGGACAATCATCGTGTACGAAGCCGCACGAGTCACTGACCCGATCGATCACACCAGCGCGCTCGCGGGCTTTCTGGTCGGCGCCGTGCTGGGCATTGCCCTGATCGCCGCAGTCGCCTTCGCTACATTCACATGCGGATTCGGCGTCGCCTTGCTGGCCGGCATGATGGCCGGTATCGGCGCGCAGGCTCTCCTATCAATAGGAGAGTCGATCGGCAAGATGTTCAGCTCGCAATCCGGCAACATCATTACAGGTTCGCCGGACGTCTACGTCAACTCCCTCTCGGCGGCCTATGCGACGTTGAGCGGCGTGGCATGCAGCAAGCACAATCCCATTCCGCTTGTCGCGCAAGGATCGACGAACATCTTCATCAACGGGCGGCCCGCGGCGCGGAAGGACGACAAGATCACCTGCGGCGCGACGATCGGCGACGGTTCTCACGACACGTTCTTTCACGGCGGCACGCAGACATACCTACCGGTTGATGACGAAGTGCCGCCTTGGTTACGGACCGCGACCGACTGGGCGTTTGCGCTGGCGGGACTGGTCGGGGGGCTTGGCGGACTCTTGAAGGCAGCTGGGGGCCTGTCGCGCGCGGTTCTACCGTGCGCCGCAAAGTACATCGGCGGGTTTGTTCTTGGAGAAGCCTTTGGGCGCTACGTCGCCGGCCCTGCGATCAACAAGGCGATAGGCGGGATGTTTGGTAACCCGGTCGATGTGACGACCGGCCGGAAGATCCTGCAGGCGGAATCGGAAACCGACTTCGTGATCCCGAGCCCGATGCCGGTTTCGGTCGAACGATTTTATTCAAGCAGTATTGACTATGCGGGAACGCTCGGCCGCGGGTGGGTGCTGCCGTGGGAGCGCCGTCTGCATGCTCGTGATGGCCGCCTCTGGTTGACTGACACACAAGGACGCGAGAGCGGGTTTCCGCTGCTGAGGGCTGGGCAAGCTGCGTTCAGCGAAGCCGAGCAGCAATATCTGACCTGTACGCCGGATGGACGTTACATCCTGCATGACATTGGCGAGACGTATTACGACTTCGGCCGATACGATCCGGACTCCGGCCGTATCGCATGGGTGCGCCGCATCGAGGATCAGGCTGGGCAGTGGTGCCAGTTCGAGCGCGACAGCCGCGGCCGCGTCACCGAGATTCTGACGTGCGGCGGATTGAATGCCGTGCTCGATTACGAGCAGGAACACGGACGGCTTAGCGGGGTCACGCTCGTTCATGGCAATGAGCGCCGGCTGGCCGTCGCTTACGGATACGATGAGAACGGCCAGCTGGCGTCGGTGACGGACGCAAATGGGGCGGTCGTGCGCCAGTTCGCATATACCAACGGCCTGATGGCGAGTCATGTGAACGCACTGGGTTTCACGTCGAGGTACGTGTGGTCGACGATAGAAGGCAAGCCGCGGGTAGTCGCGACACGCACCAGCGAAGGCGAGGACGCGACGCTCGAATACGACATCGAAGGCCGTCAAACCCGCGTTCGATACGCCGATGGCCGCACCGCGCACTGGCGCTTCGACGCACAGTTTCAGATTGTCGAGTACACCGACTTCGACGGCGGACTCTACCGGATCAAATACAACGACGCTGGCATGCCGGTGATGCTGATGCTGCCGGGTGAGCGCACGGTCGAGTTCGAGTATGACGATGCAGGCCGGATCGTCGCCGAGACCGATCCGCTGGGCCGTACGACTCGCACTCGCTATGACGGCAACAGCATGCGGCCCGTGGAGGTTGTCGGGGCTGACGGCGGCGCCTGGCGCGCGGAATACGATCCGCAGGGCCGGCTGCTGTTGAGTCAGGATCCGCTTGGTCGGGAAAATCGCTACGAATATCCCAAAGGGCTGACCGCGCTGCCGATCGCGCACGTCGACGCGCGTGGCGGCCGTTCGACGCTGGAGTGGAACGGCCTCGGCGAGCTGGTCCGCTACACGGACTGTTCCGGCAAAACGACGCGGACGATTTTCGATGCGTTCGGCCTGCCGCTCGCGCGCGAGAATGCACTGGGGCAACGCATCTCGTATGATCTGCGCGCCACCGGGGAGCCGCGCCAGATTAGGTATCCAGACGGAAGCGCGGAGACATTTGAGCACGATGCGGCAGGATTGATCGTCAGGCACGTCGACCGTGGCGGACACGTCCAGCAATTGCTGCGGAATACTCGAGGGCAGCTAATCGAGACGATCGATCCCGCCGGAAGGCGGCTTTGCTATCGCTACGATGCACAAGGACGGCTTCGCGAGCTCCGACAGGGCCACGCCCATTACACATTCACGTATAGCGCAGGCGGTCGCCTGTTGACCGAGACACGTCCGGATGGCGTGCAGCGGCGGTTTGCGTATGGGGAAGCTGGTGAATTGTTGGCTGTAGACTTTGTTGGGGCGCCGGACGGCGGTTCGGCGCAAGATCGTCCGATTCGAACCATCCGATTGGAACGTGACCGGATGGGAAATGTGAAGGTGCAATATTCGCCGACCGAAGTCACGCGCTTCGAGTACAACAAGGGCGACCAGTTAGTGAGGGTAGAGCGGACGCCGACGTCAGCCGGCATAGCACTTGGGATCTCGCCGGACGTTGTGGACTTCGAATACGACAAGGCCGGTCGACTGGTTGCCGAGCATGGGGCGAATGGCAGGGTCGAATATGCGCTCGATGCACTCGATAACGTGATGGCGCTCGAGTTGCCTCACAACCAGACGCTGCAGATGTTGCGTTACGGCTCTGGGCACGTGCACCAGATCCGCTGCGGCGATCAGGTGGTGAGCGACTTCGAGCGTGACGACTTGCATCGCGAGATCACGCGTACACAGGGGCGGCTGACTCAACGCTCCGCCTATGATCCGCTCAGTCGTAAGGTCTGGCAGTCGTCTGGCCTCCAACCTGAAGCGTTGGGACGCGGGCGCGGTCAGTTGTGGCGAAACTACGGATACGATGCCGCCGGCGAGTTGATCGAGATGAGCGACAGCCTACGCGGCGACACGCAGTACAACTACGATCCGGCTGGGCAACTGACTCGCCGCGCAAACACCATGGACCGGCAGCTGGAGGAATTTGCTTGGGACGCCGCTGGAAATCTGCTCGACGAAGCGCAGCGGCGAAGTCGTGGGTACGTCGAGGGCAATCGCCTGCGCATGTGGCAGGACCTGCGCTTTGAATACGACGCGTTCGGCAATCTGGCGGCAAAGTTTCGCGGGGCGAACCGGACGCAGCGCTTCACGTATGACGGGCAGGACCGGCTGATTCTCGTCCGAACGCAGGACGTGCGTGGCGTCGTCGAAACTCATTTTGCCTACGATCCGCTCGGTCGGCGCATCGCGAAAACCGATACCACTTTCGATGTGCGCGGCGCGAAGCAACGGTCCGAGACGAAACGGTTTGTTTGGGAGGGGGCGCGATTGGCTCAGGAAGTCCGCGAGACTGGTGTGAGCAGCTATGTGTACAGTCCAGACGCACCTTACTCGCCAGTGGCGCGCGTCGACGCGGTACTTGCAGAGGCGTTGGCTGCAGCGGCAATCGACACGGCCAAGCGTGCCGCGCGGATCTACTACTTCCATACCGATCTCGTGGGGGCGCCGCTCGAAGTGACCGACGAGGCGGGGGAGCTAGCGTGGGCCGGCCAATATGCGGCTTGGGGTAAGGTCGAACCAGGCGGCCGGCAAGTGACGGCCGCGCGCACCGATCAGCCGTTGCGCTATGCTGGGCAATATGCCGACGACAGCACTGGCCTCCACTACAACACGTTTCGATACTATGATCCGGACGTAGGGCGGTTCATCAACCAAGATCCGATCGGCTTGTTGGGCGGTGACAATCTGTACGCGTATGCGCCTAATCCAACCGGATGGATTGATCCGTGGGGATGGTGTGTTACACCTGCTGTTTCGCGTGGGGCCGCCGGTCAGCCACTTCGTGCAACCGCGACGATCACGGCTGCGGACCTCGGCACCGGAACCGCAACGAATGCGTCGTCTCGAGCGTGGGCGAGATTATTGGGGTATCCGACTGACGATGCGGGCCACATTCTAGGAAAACTTCTCGGCGGGAGTGGTGGAAAGGACGGTGTCTTCCCTCAGTTGCCAGGCATCAACCGTGGTTTGTTCAGGGATTTCGAGGGACGGGTCGCAGCTTATGTGAAGAGGGCTGGCTCGGCTGATGTGGACATCCAATTCGTCTACGGTAACGGTGGCACTCGGCCTACGCAGATAATCTATGACGTATTCCAGAATGGGCAGAAGATTATGGGTAGTATCTTCAATAATTAAAGGTTTAAGATGATGGATGATAATGTTGAGCAAGCACGAGCGGCATTGCGATCATTTATGTTGGAGATGAATCAATGGGAAAGGAATTTTTACGAGAAAAAGCATAGTGCTCTGAAAAGTGGTGGCGATGTTTCTGGTATTGATGACCGTGCACGGAAAGCTCTTTCTGCCATTTTAGAGAAATGGGCGTTCCAAGAAAAAACAAACCAAGGTCGTTTGATTGACTTGGGTTGTTCGGATCCGCCCACATACGATCCTGAAACTGATGTTGAAGATAGCGTCGAATCTACAGGCGGAGAGGTGGTTTTCACCATTCGCCAGACATTGGGAATGTTGACGATATCCCGATTCACTATGAAGGAAAAGGCGGGTAAATGGATGGTGAAGAAAAAAGAGTTTCTTAATTTTAACGACAAATGGCAGCGTTCAGTTCTCTAACAACGTCGTTCGCTCCGTTTTTCTGATTGGGCGTTGTCAAGCCGGACGGAATGGGGCACCCTTTGGTTCCGTGCAGAAAGGTAAATAGTATCGGTCTGGATGTCGTGGGTTCTGAGAGTAACACGCCGACATTTTTTCTTGAGCCGTGTGAGGCCGGGATGCACGAGGAGTTGCACCGCGCCATAATAGCTGATGGATTCTCGGTATTTATGGAATTTGGATGTGGGGCGGTGCGTGAGTAACGTTTACGGTTTGAGGCAGGATGAAGCATTTCAGCCTCTCGTTCAAGTCGATGATGACGGTGAAATCGCGTATGACAAGAGCGTAGCTATACGAGCAACCGCTCTATGCGGGCAAGGGTTTGGTCAAGATTATGACCCCGTTACGCTTACGTGGGGCACTTCGCGCAGAAAAAAGACTAGCGACGTTCATACGATGCTATCTCCGTTTCTCGTGTTTAGTGAGAGGGTGCTGGATGTATTGGCGCCGGTACTTCGTGACAGCGGGGAGATATTGCAGGTCGAGGCCCCGATAAAAGACATGTTCGGATTTCATGTAACCCGGGTGATAGAGAATGCTGTCGATATGGATGCATCCAAATTCAAAGTCTATCCTCAGGCGACGGTTTTTAATAAAATATTTCTTCTGAAAAGTCGTGTCGAAGGGGTTGACATATTTCGCCTAAAAGAAAGCCCTGCTGCAGTATTTGTATCCGAGCGTTTTAGAGAGCTTGTGGAGCAAAATAAATTGAAAGGGTTCGATTTTGGGGAGGTTATTTCTCAATCTGAAAAATAGGATTTCGCAACTCTCGGCGACTGGTCAGAGCATGGCGCGGGTGGCCGCGATTTCACGAGAGTAACTTGTGAGAATCATACGTCGGAGGTGGTCGACTTCTGGGCCTCTCTGCGCGGGTAAGCCGACGAAAGGAATTTTGCGGAGCAGCAACGTTGTCACTCGATCAGTTGAAGCGAATGCGAGAGGCACTTCATCCATACGGACTGAAGTTGCTGGAATCGGAATGGAAAGGTTGGCACGCCCAGTATCGATTTCGATGTCGCAAGGGACACGAATCGAGCCGATGCGGCTCCTATCTGTTCTATACGATGGTCCAGTGTCCGGCATGTCGCGTCGACGAGGTACTTCGTCAGATCCATCAACTTGCGCGCCAGGCCGGCGGGCGCTGTCTTTCGGAGCAGTACGCGGGCCGAGGATTACCACTCCAGTTTGTATGTAAGGCAGGGCACGTTTTCGAGAAGACTGCCGAGAATCTGCGAAAAGGCTCTTGGTGCGTGCTCTGCGCGAGGGCGCAACATTCGAGGCGCATGGCCGATCCAGATGGGATGACGCGCATGCGAGCCGCTGCAAAAGCGAGAGGTGGCAAGTGTTTGTCGACCGGCTACACGAAACTGACAGAGCGCTATCGTTTCCGGTGTGCTGTTGGACACGAATGGGAGACTTCCGGTACCGAGATCGTGCGGGGTGCATGGTGTCGCATTTGCTCGGACCAAGTGAAGGTGCACGCATATCGTCACAAGGACGGCCTCGCAAGGTTACGTGAACGAGCGAAGAGTCATGGTGGGGTTTGTCTCTCGAAGGTCTACGAGGGCAGCAAAGCCTACTACAGGTTCCGGTGTGGTGCTGATCACGAGTGGGAAACACAAGGCGCGAGAATCTTTCGTGGTGCTTGGTGCCCGGAGTGTCAGCGGGACTCGATGCGCTTTGGGATCGAGCGCATGCGCCAGCGAGCGACGCAGCTGGGCGGTCGGTGCTTGTCCGAAACATACCGAAACGCGGCGACGCCCCTGAAATGGGAGTGCGAACACGGGCATCGCTGGGAGGCTGCTCCTGGGGCAGTTGTTCGGGGGCACTGGTGCCCAGTGTGTAGCCGCGACGCGTCCAGGCTTGGGCTTGATCTGATGAAAGACATTGCGCTCGAGCGTGGTGGGAAGTGCGTCTCAGCGACTTATGTGAATAGCGCAACCAGACTTGAGTGGGAATGCGCCCGAGGCCATCGATGGCTCGCCACGCCGAATACGATTCGACGTGGCCACTGGTGTGCTCGGTGTTATTTCATCAGTATCACGACAACCGAAAGGACTCGCCGCAAGCGGCGACATGAAGCGGTCGGGAGGTGAGCTTTTCAACCGGATGCACGACGCGCCGGCGCGTTTCAGCTCAGTGAGATTGTCGTTGACGGACAATGACGCGATAGGATACCGGAGCGCCGCGGATAGCGAGCAGCCGGTCCGGTTGCTCAGCGAAATGAGTGGGTAACGTATATCTGAGTCGCCGGTCGAGCACATCTGCATCTTAAATGCGTCCCTTTTTTGCGCTGCTTGAAGGTTCATGCTGGGCGTGCCAAGTGCGGACTTTGAGTCACCATGTCGCGCGTATAATTGGGCGCCCGGACAAAAGTGCGCGCTTTCCCCAGCCAACGGAAGCGCGGTGCTCGGTCGGAAGAGTGAGGATTGGCGGGAATATTAGGTGCGTTCTTTTTTGTCCGTTGAGAGCGGCCTCATGGCCGGGGTGTGCTGGCGAACCTCGGCCAAAAATGCCAGTCATGCACTCTAGCGGGCTTCGGGTTGCTCCGCGGGAATGCTGTGGCCGCAGCCCTCACTCCTTCGTCGTGTTGGCCGATGGCAATTTCCGACGCATGAAAGGCCGCATGGCGATTGCGCAGCCGGCGGCTCGTCAGGACTGCCCGCACAGGTCGGACGGGACGGGAATCCGCCGCGCGGCTCCGCAGCCGCACGCCAGGCTGACCGGCTGATTACGGTTTTGTCATCCATGCCGTTCGCGCTTGCACGCAGCGATGCCGCGTCGCCGTTTCCGGGTAACATCGCCGGATGTCCCCACGAATGCGACGGAGCCGGCCATGCGCATCCTGATAGTCGAAGACGAACCGAAGACGGGCGCGTACCTGAAGAAGGGGCTCGAGGAATCGGGTTTCAGCGTCGATCTCGCGAAGGACGGCGGCGAAGGGCTGACGCTCGCGCAGGAAGAGCGTTACGACGTGATCGTGCTCGACGTGATGCTGCCCGTGCTCGACGGCTGGGCCGTGCTCAAGCGGCTGCGCGACACGCACACGACGCCGGTGCTGTTCCTGACCGCGCGCGACGACGTGCAGGACCGCGTGCACGGCCTCGAACTCGGCGCCGACGACTACCTCGTGAAGCCGTTCGCGTTCGTCGAGCTGCTCGCTCGCATCCGCACGCTCGCGCGTCGCGGGCCGCCGCGCGAGACCGAACATCTGGCGGTCGGCGATCTGGAAATCGACGTGGTGCGCCGCCGCGTGAAGCGCGGCGCCACGCGGATCGACCTGACGCCGCGCGAATTCTCGCTGCTGCAACTGCTCGCGCGCCGGCAGGGCGAGGTGCTGAGCCGCACGCAGATCGCGTCGTACGTATGGGACATGAATTTCGACAGCGACACCAACGTCGTCGAGGTCGCGATCCGGCGCCTGCGCGCGAAGATCGACGACGCGTTTCCCGTCAAGCTGATCCATACCGTGCGCGGCGTCGGCTACGTGCTCGAACCGAAGGACGACGCATGACGCGCCCGCGCTCGCTCGCCGCGACGCTCGCGCTCGCGTTCGCCGCGACCACGCTGGCCGCGTTCGCGCTCGTCGGCGCGTATGTGTATGCGGGCCTCGAGCGGCAGGTGAACACGCAGGACGATCTCGACATCGTGCTGGCCGCGCGCCACACGCGCCGGCTCGCGGGCGAGCTCGAGTCGCTCGACGCGGCGCGTGCGCACGCCGAGCGACTGACGAGCCAGGTGCTGGGCAACGAGGCGCTGTCGATGGCCGTCGTCGATGCGGGAGGCGACGTGCTCGCGCGCCACAACGTCCGGCTCGCCGCGCTCGACGAGGCGCCGGCGGCCGCGTCGACTCCGTTGGCCGACGCGCAACTGTTCGCGCCGCACGCGGTGCCGGTTCCCGCAAACGACCGGATCACGGCCGACCGGCTCGTCACGTGGACCGCCGACGGCGGCACGCCGATGCGCGGCGTCGTGATCGAGGCCGCGCTCGGCGACCGCACGCCGATCCGCATCGCGATCGCGCGCAACATGCGCGACCGCGCCGATCTGCTCGACGGCTACCGCGACCGGCTCAAGCTCGCCGGCGGGCTCGGCGCGCTGTTCGCGCTGCTGCTCGGCTACTGGCTGATCCGCAAGGCGCTTGCGCCGCTGCGCGAGATCGTCGACGACACCGGCCGGATCACGGTCGACAAGCTCGACACGCGGCTCGACGCGTCGCGTGCGCCGCCCGAGCTGCGCGCGCTCGTCGATGCGCAGAACGCGATGCTCGGCCGCCTGCAGCAGGCGTTCGCGCATCTGTCGCAATTCAGCGCCGATCTCGCGCACGACCTGCGCACGCCGCTGAACAACATGCGCGGCGCCACCGAAGTCGCGCTCGCGCGGCCGCGTTCGGTCGACGAGTACCAGACGCTGCTCGAATCGAATCTCGAGGAATACGACCGTCTCGCGCGGATGATCGAGAACGTGCTGTTTCTCGCGCGCGCCGAGCATCCGAGTTTCGTCACGCGGCGGCGCGCGTTCGACGTGCGCGAAGAACTCGAGCGCATCGCGGAGTATTTCGAAGGGCTCGCCGACGAAGCGGGCTCGACGTTGCGCGTCGACGGGCACGGGCAGCTGACCGCCGACGTCGAGCTGTTTCGTCGCGCCGTCGGCAACCTGCTCGCGAACGCGCTGCGTTACACGCCGGCCGGCGGCGTCATCACGCTCGCCGTCGACGAAACGCCGGATGCGGTACGCGTCGTCGTCGAGAATCCGGGCGAGCCGATCGATCCTGCATTGCTGCCGCGGATCTTCGACCGCTTCGTGCGCGGCGATCCCGCGCGCAGCGGCGGTGTACCGGGCGGCACGGCCGGGCTCGGCCTCGCGATCGTGCGCTCGGTGATGGAACTGCACGGCGGCACCGCGCAGGTCGAAAGCGACGCGCGCGGCACGCGTTTCGTGCTCACGTTCAACCGGCCGCCTGTTGCTTGACGGCGGCGGGTTGGGGCCGCGCGGTTGCCGCGGCGTCCTTCTTGCCGGTGTTCGATTCCGCGTCTGCCCCGGCGCTCGCGCTCGCCTGCCAGCCGCCGCCCAACGCCTTCAGCAGCGCGACTTCGGCCTCGATCCGGCGCGCGTCGATCTGATCGGCGGTGCGCCGGTTCGTCAGCGCGATCGTCTGCGCGGTCACCACGTCCAGATAGCTGACGGCGCCGGCGTTGAAGCGATTCGTCGTCAGCCGCAGTGACAGGTCGGCCGCGTCGGTCGCGCGCTGCTGGCTGCCGGCTTCGGACGCGAGTGCATCGAGCGCGGACAACTGATCCTCGACCTGCTGGAACGCGACGAGCACGGTTTGCCGGTAATCGGCGACCGCGCCGTCGTATTGCGCATGCGCGCCGCGCAGCGACGCGCTGCGGCGGCCGCCGTCGAACAGCGTGCCGGCGAGTTGCGGGCCGAGCGACCAGAACAGGCTCGGCGCGGCGAGCCACGGCGCGAAGAACGAACTTTCGAGGCCGGCGCTCGCCGACAGCACGAGATCCGGGAAGAACGCGGCGCGCGCTTCGCCGATCTGCGCGTTCGCGGCCGCCACGCGACGCTCGGCCGCCGCGATGTCGGGTCGGCGCTCCAGCAGTTGCGACGGCACGCCGGCCGGAATGGCCGGCACGTGGAACGCCTGCACGCGCGGCGGCAGCGCGAACGTCGATGCGCTCTCGCCGACGAGCGTCGCGATCGCGTGCTGCAACTGCGCACGCGACGCATCGATGTCGGTGTCCTGCGTGCGCGTCGATTCGAGCTGGGTCTCGGCTTGCGCCACCGCCGACGCGTCGATCGCACCGGCGGCGAGTTGCTGCTCGAGCAGCGTCAGTGCGTCGGCGTACGCGCGTACCGAGTCGTCGAGCAACTGCTTCTGCGTGTCGAGCGAGCGCAGCGCGAAATAGTCGGTCGCGAGTTCGGCCGTGACCGACAGCTTCACGGCCTGCAGGTCGGCCGCGCTCGCGGCGGCGTTCGCCTGGGCGCCCGTTACCGCGTCGCGCACGCGGCCGAACAGGTCGGGCTCCCAGCTCGCGGCCACGCCCGCCTGGTAGTCGGGCGTCGTCTTGCCGGCGAGCGACGAACCGAGCCGGTTCTGCGACACGCGCGCCCGGCTCTGCGCGGCGCCTGCCGTGATCGTCGGCAGGAACCCGGCGTGCTGATAGTCGACCATCGCGCGGGCCTGTTGCAGGTCGGCGACGGCTTTCTTCACCGTCTGGTTCGACACGTCGACGCGCGCTTCGAGCGCGTTCAGATCGGCGTCGCCGAACACGGTCCACCAT
>NZ_JACFYV010000114.1:0-20466 GCF_016759955.1 Burkholderia sp. KCJ3K979 | reverse complement strand
CCGGAAGACGCACGACCGGCACCACCGCCCGCCCGTATGACCTCCCGACCCGCCGCCGACGACGACGACGAACCTGTCCCGTCGTCCGGCCTGCTGTGGGACGAACCGTCCCCACCGGCCGCCGCGCCGAAGAAAGGCCGCCGCAAACGCGGTGTGCTGCCCGCGCCGATCTCGGCGGACGTCGCCGCCGCCGCGGCTGGCCTGCCGCCGAACGTACGGCTCGGCACGTCGTCGTGGTACTTCCCCGGCTGGAACGGCATCGTCTACGACGGCGATTTCGCGCAGACGAAGCTGTCGCGCGAAGGGCTCGAAGCGTACGGCGCGCATCCGCTGCTGAGGAGCGTGAGCCTCGACCGGTCGTTCTACGGCCCGCTGTCGGTGGCCGACTACCTGCGCTATGCGCAACAGGTGCCCGACGATTTCCGCTTCGTCGTGAAGGCGCCGGCCGCGGTGACCGACGCGGTGATCCGCGGCCGGCGCGGCGAGCCGTCCGGGCCGAACCCGACTTTCCTCGATGCCCAGCTCGCGACCCGCGAATTCGTCCAGCCGTGCCTCGACGGGCTCGGCCGCAAAGCCGGCGTGCTGGTGTTCCAGTTCTCGCCGCTGCCCGACCAACTGCTCGCTGAACCGGCCGCGCTGATCGACCGGCTCACCGCGTTCTTCGCGGCGCTGCCGTCGCTGCCGCCGGATGCCGACGGCACGCGCTACGCGATCGAGATCCGCGACGCGAGCCTGCTCACGCCGCGCTTCATCCGCGCGCTGGCCGCGCTCGGTGTGCGCTACTGCGTCGGCCTGCACGCGCGGATGCCCGACCCGCTGCGCCAGGCCGCCGCGCTCGCGCTGCTCGACGGCGACGCGCCGGGCCCGCTGATCGTACGCTGGAGCCTGCACGGCGGTTTCAAGTACGAGCAGGCGAAGGCGAAATACGAGCCGTTCGACAAGCTCGTCGACGAAGACCCAGCCACCCGCTCGGCGCTCGCCGAACTGGCCGCGCGCTACGCGCTGGCCGGGCAGCCGGTGATCATCACGATCAACAACAAGGCGGAAGGCTCCGCGCCGCTGTCGTGCATCGCGCTCGCACGCGAAATCGCCGCCGCGTGCGCACAGTGGCGCAACGAGGCGGCGTGACCGCGGTTTCCGCCGCCGCCGACGCTTACGCGCCGCGCAGCGACTTCAGCCGGTGCGAGAACTTCTGCCGGAATTTCGCGAGCTTCGGCCCGATCACGACCGAGCAATAGCCCTGCCCCGGGTTGCGCGCGTAATAGTTCTGATGATAGTCCTCGGCCGGCCAGTAGTTGCCGTCGAGCGGCACGACCTGCGTGACGATCGGCTGGCCGAACACCTGTTCGCGTTCGAGCTCGGCAATCAGGTCGAGCGCCGTGTCGCGCTGCGCATCCGAATGCGTGAACACGACCGACCGGTACTGCGTGCCGACGTCGTTGCCCTGCCGGTTCAGCGTGGTCGGATCGTGCGTCGCGAAGAAGATCTCGAGGATCTCGCGATAGCCGATGCGCGCCGGATCGAACGTCACGTTGACGACTTCCGCGTGGCCGGTGTCGCCTTCGCAGATGTCGCGATAGCCAGGGTTGCGCGTATGGCCGCCCGCATAACCCGACTGGACGGCCGTCACGCCATCGACGTCGAGAAACACGGCCTCCGTGCACCAGAAACACCCGCCTCCGAGCGTCGCGGTTTCAAGCATCTCGTTCCCCATGAAATCAGTCCCTCGTGGATGACGGCAGCCGGCACGCCAGTGCCGGCGCCATCGTTTCGCATCGCCGCTGCCCGCCCCGCGAGGCGGGAGGCAGCGGCACTTCGTCAAGTATCTCACTCGTGCGCACAACTGGCAGATCGGACAGGGCGCCGCACGCGCCCCGCCGCGTGTTTCTCGTCTACACTTAGGCACGCGCAAGCGGCGGCCAACCCGTCGCACCCGCGCAGCGTCCGATGCATGCCCGACCCCGATGCCCACATCATCTGCCGGAACATCGATATGCACGCCTTAACAGACATCGCCCGCGTCGCGGGCCCCGTCGCCGCTACATCCATCGCGCCATCGCGATGGCGCGCGCCCGGTTCACCGAGTGCGCGGCGCGCCAACCTCTCGCCTTTTCCCGCTTTCACGACCTGATGCACGGCATCGCGCGCGTCGCCGACGCGGGCGTCCGCCTGGCCGATCGCCGCGCCGGCATGATGCGCGCCGCGCGGCCACCGCAGTCCGCACGCCCGCAACGAACGGCCGTGCGTCCACGATTCGACACCATTCAGAGGACATCACCATGAGCATGCGGCCCGACCCGACGTTTCACGCTTCGCCCGAGCTTGCGATGCAGGCGCCGGCGGAGGAATTTGCCTATACGTTGTTGCTGAGCCCCGATTTTTCCAGACCCGACGCGCTCGCCGTGATCGACGTGAAGCCCGGCTCGTCGACGTACGGCAAGATCGTGCATACGGTGACGATGCCGAACACCGGCGACGAATTTCATCACTTCGGCTGGAATGCGTGCTCGTCGTCGCTGTCGCCGCTGACCGGCCATGCGTTCCTCGAGCGCCGCTTCCTGATCATCCCAGGCCTGCGCTCGTCGCGCATCTACGTGATCGACACGAAGCCGCACCCGACGCAGGCGCGCATCCACAAGATCATCGAGCCCGACGAGATCTTCGCGAAGACAGGCTATTCGCGGCCGCACACCGTGCATTGCGGGCCCGAGGGCATCTACGTGAGCACGCTGGGCGGCGCGGGCAAGGACGGCACCGACGGCGCGCCCGGCATCTTCATCATGGATTGCGAGACCTTCGACGTGCTCGGCCGCTGGGAGATCGACCGCGGCCCGCAGGACAAGCATTACGACTTCTGGTGGAACCTGCCGCGCGACTACATGGTGTCGAGCGAATGGGCGTTGCCGCCGCAATTCGAGAACGGGATCGTCCCCGAGGATCTGCTCGCGAACAAGTACGGGCACCGGCTGCATTTCTGGGACCTGCGCGCGCGGCGCAACGTGCAGACGATCGATCTCGGCGCGCAGCACCAGATGGCGCTCGAGGTGCGGCCCGCGCACGACCCGGTGCGCGAATACGGGTTCGTCGGCGTCGTGGTCGATACGACCAATCTCGAGGGCTCGATCTGGACCTGGTGGCGCGAAGGCGGCAAGTTCCATGTGAAGAAAACCGCGACGATCCCGGCCGAGCCGGCCACGGCCGACGAGCTGCCGCCGCTGCTGCAAGGATTCGGCGCGGTGCCGCCGCTCGTGACCGACATCGACCTGTCGCTCGACGACCGCTTCCTGTACGTGTCGTGCTGGGGCACCGGCGAGATGCGCCAGTACGACGTGTCGGACCCGCACAACCCGGTGCTCGCGGGGTCGGTGCGCATCGGCGGCATCGCGCGCCGGGCGCCGCACCCGAACGGCCGCACGTTCGCGGGCGGCCCGCAGATGGTCGAGATCAGCCGCGACGGCCGGCGCGTGTACTGGACCAACTCGCTCTATTCGACGTGGGACGACCAGTTCTATCCGGACGGCGTGCCGGCCGCGCAGGTGCTCGCGCACGCGGGGCCGGACGGCGGGTTGACGCTCGCCGACGACTACTGGGTCGAATTCCCCGACGGCTATCGCGCGCACCAGATCCGGCTCGAAGGCGGCGACTGCTCGACCGACTCGTTCTGCTATCCGTCGGTCAAGCGTTGAGCACCAGCCTTCACGCGCCGTTCGCGCTGTGGGCGGCCGTGCTCGCGAGCGGCGTCTATCACGGGCTCAACCCGGCGATGGGCTGGCCGCTCGCGGTATCGAACGCGCTGATGACACGCCGCGGCAGCGCGCTCGTCGCGGCGCTCGGCTATCTCGCGCTCGGTCATGCACTGGCCGTCTTCGCGGTGATGCTGCCGTTCGGGCTGCTTGCCGCGCTGCTCGCGTGGCAGACGGCGATCCGGATCGGCGCGAGCGCGCTCGTGATCGGCTTCGGCGCGGTGCTGCTGATCCGGCGCCGGCATCCGCGGGCGCTCGCACGGATCGCGCCGGCGCGGCTCGGCCTGTGGTCGTTCGCGGTCGCGCTCGCGCACGGCGCGGGGCTGATGCTCGTGCCGATCTACCTCGGCCTGTGCGGGCTCGACCGGGATGCCGGCCACCGCGCGGCGGCGCTGCTCGTCGATGCGCATCTCGGCATGGCGCTCGTCGTCGCGGCCGTGCATGCAGCCGCGATGATCGCCGCCGGCGGCGGGCTCGCGTGGCTCGTGTACCGCTATCTCGGGCTGAAGTTCGTGGCGCGGAGCTGGTTCAATCTCGATGCGGTGTGGGCGTCGAGCCTGATCGTGACGGGAGCGCTGTCGCTCGGGCTGGCGGCGGCGCGCTAGTGCGGGCAGCGAGGACCCGTTCGCGCAACGCGGCACCGAATGGAATGGCCGCACCGTTAAAAAACGTGACGGAACGGCGCTGCCGGCCGCGCGCCGCAGTGTTCGCTACGCCACCCTGCCGTCGCGATGCGCCGCCCGACCGGGTCCGGCGGCCCCGATTCCGCTAAAATCGGGCCATGCGCACCCCTTCCCAATCGACCGCGTTGTCATTTTTCGTCCGCCGCGCCCGTCACGCCCGTGTCGTGTCGCGCCCGCCCGTCCCGTTCCGGATGGCTGCCCGATGAGCCACGCCAATCCGCCGGATTTCGACGCGGCCGCCTTCCGGCAGGCACTCGGCCAGTTCGCGACGGGCGTGACGGTGATCACGACGCGCGCGCCGTCCGGCCAGCTGATCGGCATCACCGCCAGCTCGTTCAATTCGGTGTCGCTCGATCCGCCGCTCGTGCTGTGGAGCCTCGCGCACAAATCGGCGTCGACGCCGGTGTTCCGCGGCAACAGCCATTACGTGGTGAACGTGCTCGCGGCGTCGCAACTCGACCTGTGCAAGCGCTTCTCGACCTACAAGGGCGATCGTTTCGAAGGGATCGCGCACGCGGCCGGCAACTCGGGAATGCCGGTGCTCGACGGCGCGCTCGCGTGGTTCGAATGCCACAACCGCAGCCGCTACGACGAAGGCGACCACGTGATCTTCGTCGGCGAAGTGGAACGCTGCGGCGTGCGCGCGGTATCGGAAACGGCCCCGCCGCTCGTGTTCCACGGCGGCGGCTTCCACGGCCTCACACCGCTTTGATCGCCCCCGTGCGCGCCAGTCCGACCGGCGCGCCGGCTTCGTCCTTCAGCGTCTGCAGCACGATGTTCGACCGGATGTCCATCACGCCCGGCGCCTTGTAGAGGCGGTTCAGCACGAAATCCGAATAGTGCTTGAGGTTGTGCGCGAGCACGCGCAGCAGATAGTGGCTCTCGCCCGTCACGACGAACGCGCCGACCACCTCCGGCCATTCGCGCAGCGCTTCCGCGAAGCGCTCGTGCCATTGATTCTCTTCGTTGCGCATCGACACCTGCACGAACGCCTCGAGCTCGAAGCCGAGCTTCTCGCGGCTCAGGCACGCGCGATAGTGCTCGATCACGCCCTGCTCCTCGAGCAGGCGCATGCGACGCAGGCAGGCGGATGGCGAAAGCGAGATGCGTTCGGCCAGGTCGAGATTGCTGATTCTGCCCTCCTCCTGCAGTACCGCCAGAATCCGGCAGTCGGTGGCATCGAGCGTGATCGCGTGCATTTTTGGTCCCCGTTTTCCCTCTGAGTCGAATTATCTGCCAATCCGGCGGATTGTCCATGTTTATTTCGCAAGCACTTTCTGCGAGCGTCCACCTATCATTCGAAGGATCGACTCACGCTTCGTCATGCCATGGACACACTCTGGGACATCTCGCCGCCGGTCAGCCCCGCCACCCCCGTGTGGCCGGGCGATACGCCAGTTGCCGTCGAACGCGTATGGCGGATGGAGGCCGGTTCGCCGGTCAACGTCGCGCGCCTGACGCTGTCGCCGCACACGGGCGCGCACTGCGACGCGCCGCTGCACTACGATGCCGACGGCGCGCCGATCGGCGCGGTGCCGCTCGATACCTATCTCGGCCCGTGCCGCGTGATTCATTGCATCGGCGCGTCGCCGGTCGTGCGGCCGGCCGATGTGGAAGCCGCGCTCGACGGCGTACCGCCGCGCGTGCTGCTGCGCACGTATGCGCGCGCCGCGGTCGAACAATGGGACAGCAATTTCTGCGCGGTCGCACCCGATACCGTCGACCTGCTCGCCGCGCACGGTGTGAAGCTGATCGGCATCGATACGCCGTCGCTCGACCCGCAGGAATCGAAGACGATGGACGCGCATCACCGCGTGCGCGCGCACCGGATGGCGATCCTCGAAGGCATCGTGCTCGACGACGTGCCGCCCGGCGACTACGAATTGATCGCGCTGCCGCTCAAATTCGCGACACTCGACGCGAGCCCCGTGCGCGCGGTGCTGCGCGCGCTGCCCGCGCACGCTTCCTGATTACCCGACCTACGACCCCACATCATGATGATCAAGACCCGTGAAGATGCGCTCGCGCTCGACCGCGACGACCCGCTGGCCCCGCTGCGCGACCAGTTCGCGCTGCCCGACGGCGTGATCTACCTCGACGGCAACTCGCTCGGCGCGCAGCCGCGCGCATCGGCCGCCCGCGCGCAGCAGGTGATCGGCGCCGAGTGGGGCGAAGGCCTGATCCGCAGCTGGAACACCGCCGGCTGGTTCGCGCTGCCGCGCCGCCTCGGCGACAAGCTTGCGACGCTGATCGGCGGCGCGCCCGGCGAAACGGTCGTGACCGACACCATCTCGATCAACCTGTTCAAGCTGCTGTCGGCGATGCTGCGCCACCAGGCGGAGCGCGCGCCCGAGCGCCGGGTGATCGTGTCGGAGCGCTCGAATTTCCCGACCGACCTGTATATCGCGCAGGGGCTGATCGAGCAGCTCGGCGGCGGCTACGAGCTGCGCCTGATCGACGATCCGGCCGACCTGCCCGGCGCGCTCGGCGCGGACACGGCCGTCGCGATGATCACGCACGTGAACTACCGCACCGGCTACATGCACGACATGCCGGCCGTCACGCAGCTGGTGCACGACGCCGGCGCGCTGATGCTGTGGGATCTCGCGCACTCGGCCGGCGCGGTGCCGGTCGACCTGAACGGCGCGCGCGCGGACGGCGCGGTCGGCTGCACGTACAAGTACCTGAACGGCGGCCCCGGCTCGCCCGCGTTCGTGTGGGTGCCGCAACGCCATCTCGCGCATTTCTCGCAGCCGCTGTCCGGCTGGTGGGGCCACCGCGCGCCGTTCGCGATGCAGCCGGGCTTCGCGCCCGATCCGGGCATCGCGCGCTTCCTGTGCGGCACGCAGCCGATCGTGTCGATGTCGATGGTCGAATGCGGGCTCGACGTGTTCCTGCAGACCGACATGGACGCGATCCGCCGCAAGTCGCTCGCGCTGACCGACGCGTTCATCGCGCTCGTCGAGGCGCGCTGCGCGGGCCTGTCGCTGAAGCTCGTCACGCCGCGCGCGCATCACCAGCGCGGCTCGCAGGCGAGCTTCGAGCATCCGCACGGCTACGAAGTGATGCAGGCGCTGATCGCGCGCGGCGTGATCGGCGACTACCGCGAGCCGTACGTGCTGCGCTTCGGCTTCACGCCGCTCTATACGCGCTTCGCCGACGTGTGGGATGCGGTCGAGACGCTGCGCGACATCCTCGCCACCGACGCGTGGAAGGCGCCTGAGTTCGCCGAACGCGGCGCGGTGACCTGACCGGTTTTGCGCGGCGCGCCGCCGCTGCATGCCGCAGTTGCAGCGAAGCGCGCCTCGCGTTCGTCATTCAAATCTGGAGATAGTCGTGAATTCTGGTCATATGCAGCCCCCCGGCGGCGACGCGCCGGCCGGCTGCCCGTTCTCGGGCGCACGCGCCGCACAACCGGCGCAAGCCGCGCACGAAGCCCCGCACGTGCCGGGCGAGGCCGACGCTCAAGCCGGCTGGCACAACGCGCAGCTCGATTTCTCGAAGTCGATGAGCTACGGCGACTACCTGTCGCTGAATTCGATCCTCGACGCGCAGCATCCGCTGTCGCCCGATCACAACGAGATGCTGTTCATCATCCAGCATCAGACGAGCGAGCTGTGGATGAAGCTTGCGCTGTTCGAATTGCGCGGCGCGCTCGATGCGGTGCGCACCGACGCGCTGCCGCCGGCGTTCAAGATGCTCGCGCGCGTGTCGCGCATCCTCGAGCAACTGGTGCAGGCGTGGAACGTGCTGTCGACGATGACGCCGTCCGAGTATTCGGCGATGCGGCCGTATCTGGGCCAGTCGTCGGGCTTCCAGTCGTACCAGTATCGCCAGCTCGAATTCCTGCTCGGCAACAAGAACGCGCAGATGCTGCAGCCGCATGCGCACCGGCCCGACATCCTCGAACAGGTGCGCGCGACGCTCGAGGCGCCGTCGTTCTACGACGAGGTCGTGCGCCTGCTCGCGCGGCGCGGGTTCCCGATCGCGGCAGAGCGGCTGGAGCGCGACTGGACCCAGCCGACGCGGCACGACGAGACGGTCGAGGCCGCGTGGCTCGAGGTCTACCGTCATCCGCAGCAGCACTGGGAGCTGTACGAGATGGCCGAGGAACTCGTCGATCTCGAGGATGCGTTCCGCCAGTGGCGCTTCCGTCACGTGACGACGGTCGAACGCATCATCGGCTTCAAGCAGGGCACCGGCGGCACGAGCGGCGCGCCGTACCTGCGCAAGATGCTCGACGTCGTGCTGTTCCCCGAGCTCTGGCACGTGCGCACCACGCTGTAACGCACGCCACGCGCCCGCCGTCACGACGATCACGACGACGTGCGGGCGAGCGCCTCCCCTTCGCGCGGCTGCGCCGCCGCGCGCGACAGCCGCGGAATGTGCCGCCGCATCGCGAGCAGCGCGATGCACACCACCCCCATCGCGACGGCCAGCATCGTCAGGTACGCACCCGCGCCGCCCGCCGTGATCACGATCGCGCCCGCGAACGCGCTGAGGATCGCGCCGAGCCGGCCGAACGCGAGCGCACTCGCGGTGCCCGTCGCGCGCACGGCCGTCGGATAGATGTACGCGCACAGCGCATACATCGTCGACTGCACCGCGTTGACGAACAGCCCGTGCAGACCGAGCCCGACGATCAGCCAGCCGGTATGGCGGCTGGCATCGACGCCCATCAGCCATACCGCGCTCGCCGCGCCGCCGATGCTGCACAGCGCGAGCGGCCAGCGCGACCCCGCATGCGCGATCGCCCATGCGCACAGCAGCGCACCGATCACGCCGCCGAGGTTGTACGCGGTGAGGCCCGAGCCCGCGACCGACACGCTCAACCCGCTCGCCGCGAGCATCGTCGGCAACCAGCTGAACGCCGCGTACACGGCGAGCAGGCACATGAAGAACGCGCACCACAGCGCGATCGTGTCGCGCGCCTGGCCGCTCGCGAACAGCGCGCCGAAGCCGCCGCGGCTGCCCGGCGCACGGGCGTCCTTCGTATCGGTGAACACGGTGCCCGGCGCGACCGGCCGCTGCATCCGCGCGAGCAGCGCGCCGAGTTCCGGCCAGCGTGCGGGGCGCCGCGCGAGATAGCGCGGCGATTCGGGCAACGCGCGCACCAGCACGAAGCCGAGCACGAGCGGCAACGCGCCGCCCGCGAAGAACAGCCCGCGCCAGCCGTAGCGCGGCAGCACCTCGTGCGCGAACAGGCCGGCCAGCATCCCGCCGAGCGGCACGCAGACGATCGTCGCGGTCACCATCATCGTGCGGCGCCGCGCGGGCGTGTATTCGGCGGTCATCGTCGTGGCCGTCGGCAGCGCGCCGCCGATCCCGAGCCCCGCGCAAAAACGCAGCATCGCGATCGTCGCGACGTCGGGCGCGAACCCGATCGCGCAGGTCGCGATGCCGAACAGGAACACGCTGCCGATCACGGCGTGGCGGCGGCCGAAGCGGTCCGCGACGATCCCCGCGCAGGCGCTGCCGATGCCCATCCCGACCAGTCCCGCCGCGACGGCCGGCGCGAACGCACCGCGCGTGATGCCCCATTCGCGGATCAGCACCGGAATCGCGAAACCGATCAACTGGCCGTCAAAGCCGTCGAGCACGATCGCGAGCGCGGCGAGCAGCACCACGCAGCGCTGCATCAGCGTGAACGGGCCGTCGTCGAGCGTCGTGCCGATGTCGATCGACGATGGCCGTTCATTCAGTGCGTCGGGCGTGCTCATGCGGCCTCCGATGCACCGCGCGGCGGCGGCAAGATGCGCGAACGGTGCGCGACAAGACAACGGCATTCGATGGTTTTCATGGCGTCTCCGGTTGTCCGGGCTGGCCCGCGCACGCGTGCCCGAATCTCATGCTGTGCAGTCGAGCGGCGCCCATCGATCGGCGCCGGTGTCTCGTTCCACCCTTCACGATCCGGCGCCATCGCCCCGCGGGCGCGGCATCCGTATCGTCATGCGGCGCCAGCCGGCCGCCGGCCTGTTGCTCAATTCGTCCGTGCGTCGATCAAGCGGACCAGCGCGAGCAGCGTCTCCGCATGCGGCACCGCGACGCCCGCTTCACGCGCGGCCGCGACGACCTTGCCGCTGATCGCATCGATTTCGGTGCGACGGCCCGCGAGCACGTCCTGCAGCATCGACGGGCGATGGCCGCGATGGTCGCGGATCGCATGCTCGACGTTGCGCGCGATGCGCTCGCCGTCGACCGCAATGCCCTTCGCGCGCGCGACGGCGGCCGTCTCGGCCGCGATCGCCAGCGCGAGCCGCGGCCCGTCGTGATGATGGCCGAGCTGATCGACGGTGCAGCCCGTCGTCGCGCACAGCGTGTTGAGCGCCGCGTTGAACGCGACCTTCTCCCAGATCGCGGCCCATACGTCGGCGTCGAGCGTGCATGCGAGCCCCGCGCGCGACAGCGCGTCGGCCACGGCTGTCGCAAAGGGACGTGCCGCGCCGTCGGCCGTCATCATGCGGATCGTGCCGGCGCCGTGCGAGCGCACGTGCGCAGGGCCGGCCGCATCGGCCGGCCACGTCGTCACGCCGACCAGGATGCGCTCGAGCGGCACGAACGCGTTCAGCGTCTCGACGTTGCCGAGCCCGTTCTGCAGCGTCAGCACGAACGTGTCGGAGCTCAGCAGCGCCCGCACGCCGTCGAGCGCCGCTCGCGTATGCAGCGATTTCGTGAAAACGATCAGCAGGTCGAACGGTGTGTCGAGTGCTGCGGCCGCGTGCGCATTCGCGGCTTCCGGCCGCACGGCCTGCAGCGTGCGAACGCGCCGGTCGCCGCGGTCGTCGTCGATGCGCAGCCCGTCGCGGCCGATCGCATCGAGATGCGCATCGTTCACGTCGATCAGCGTGACGGCTTCGCCGCTTTCGGCGAGCCGCCCGCCAAACAGCGAGCCCATCGCGCCCGCGCCCAGAATTGCAATTCTCATCGTCGGCGGCCTCGTCAGAACGGATAGTGGCGGGGGGCCGTCTGCACGGTGATCCAGCGCAGGTCGGTGAACGCGGCGATGCCGGCCTTGCCGCCGAAGTGGCCGAAGCCGCTGTCCTTCACGCCGCCGAACGGCATTTGCGCCTCGTCGTGCACGGTCGGGCCGTTCACGTGACAGATGCCCGACTCTATGCGCGCGGCGACGCGCAGCGCCCGCGCGACGTCGCGGCTGAACACGGCCGACGCCAGCCCGAACGCATTGTCGTTCGCGCAACGGATCGCGGCCTCCTCGCCGTCGACGCGCACGATCCCCTTCACCGGGCCGAACGACTCTTCCGCGTAGATGCGCATCGCCGGCGTCACGTGATCGAGCAGCGTCGCGGGAAACAGCGTGCTGTCGGCGTGGCCGCCGCACCGCAGCGTCGCGCCGTGCGCAAGCGCATCGTCGATCAGCGCGTTGCAGCGCTCGACGGCCCTCGTGTCGATCAGCGAACCGAGCACGACGGGCCCGTGGCGCGGATCGCCGAGCGGCAGCGACGCGGCCTTGTCGACGAGCTTCGCGACGAACGCATCGGCGATCGAGGCGTCGACGACGATGCGCTCGGTCGACATGCAGATCTGCCCGGAATTCGCGAATGCGCCGAATGCAGCCGCGGCGACCGCCGCGTCGAGATCGGCATCGGCGAGCACGACGAACGGCGCCTTGCCGCCGAGTTCCAGCACCGACGGCTTCAGGTGACGCGCGCACGCTTCGGCGACGATCCGCCCGACCCGCGTCGAGCCGGTGAAATTCACGCGGCGCACGGCCGGATGCGCGATCAGGGCGTCGACGACGGCGCCCGCATCGTCGGGCGCATTCGTCACGAAATTGACGACGCCCGGCGGCAGTCCGGCCTCCTGCAGCGCCTCGACGACCAGCCCGTGCGTGACCGGGCACAGTTCCGAGCCCTTCAGCACGACCGTGTTGCCACACGCGAGCGGCAGCGCGAGCGCGCGCGTCGCGAGAATCACCGGCGCATTCCACGGCGCGATGCCGAGCACGACGCCGGCCGGCTGCCGCACGCCCATCGCGAGCGAGCCCGGCACGTCGGACGGAATCAGCTCGCCGCCGACCTGCGTGGTCAACGACGCGGCCTCGACGAGCCCGCTCGCCGCGAGCTGCACGTTGAAGCCGGCCCACAGCGCGGACGCGCCCGTCTCGGCCGCCATCGCGGCGACGAACTGCTCGTGCTTCGCTTCGAGCGCGGCGGCCGCCTTCAGCAGCAACGCGCGCCGCGCGCCGGGGCCGAGCGCGGCCCAGTCGGGAAACGCGCGGGCAGCCGCATCGGCCGCCGCGCGCGCATCGTCGACGGTGCACGCGGGCGCTTCGGACGCGACTTCGCCGTCGAGCGGGTTGCGGCGCACGAAGGTCGCGCCGCCGGACGAGTGGCGGCGTTCGCCGCCGATCAGCATCGCTACGGTTTGCATGGAATCTCCGGAAAGACGCGCGCGGCGCGTCACGCAATCTCGACTTCGACGACGACCGGCGTCGCCGCGCGCAGCGCGTCGGTCAGCGCGTCGCGCAGCCTCGCCGCTTCGGCGACGCGCACGCCGCGACAGCCCATCCCTTGCGCGAGCGCGACGAAATCCAGGTCGGGCAGATCGGTGCCTTGCACCGGGTCGCCGGGGCCGAAGCCGAACACGGGCGCGAAATCCTGCAGCGCCGCGTAACGCCGGTTGTTCAGGATCACGAACGTGATCGGCAGCTTCAACTGCGCGGCGCTCCACAGCGCCTGGATCGAATACAGGCTCGAGCCGTCGCCGATCAGCGCGATCACGCGTCGGCCCGGCTGCGCGAGCGCGACGCCGACGGCGGCCGGCATCCCGTAGCCCAGCCCGCCGCTGTCCATCGTGTAGAACGTGCCGCTGCGCGTGAACGGCAGATGTTCCTGCATCACCGGCCGCGCGCTCGGCGCCTCCTCGACGACGATGTCGTGCGCGTCGCGCACGTCGGCGAGCGTCTGCAGCGCGAACGCGACCGACATGCGTTCGCCGGCAGCAGGCGCGTCGACGCGCAGCCGCGGCGCGCGCGGCGCGGGCATCGGCCGCTCGGGCGGCGCGGGCCGCGCCAGCAGATCGCGCGCGGCGAGCCGCAAATTGCCGACCACCGCGTCGCCCGACGGCGTCCACGCGGCGACGCCCGGATCGTCGACGAGCTGCACGAGCGTCGCGCCCGGCGGCACGTGCGGGCCGAAGCCCTCGATGTGATAGGTGAACGCAGGCGCGCCGAACGCGAACACGAGATCGTGCCCGTCGAGCCGCGCGACGATCTTCTCGCGGATCGCGGGCAGGAAGCCGGCGAACAGCGGATGATCCTCCGGAAAACTGCAGCGCCCCGACATCGGCGCGACGTACACGCGCGCACGGTGCCGCTCGGCGACGCGCACGACGTCGTCCCACGCGCCCGCGCGATCGACGGCCGCGCCGACCACGAACGCCGGGCGGCGCGCCGCGTCGAGCGCGTCGGCAAGTCGCGCAAGCGCGTCGGGATCGGGCCGCACGATGCTGCTCACGTCACGGCGCGGCAGCAATTCGGCCGGCTGATCCCAGTCGTCGACCGGAATCGACACGAACACGGGGCCGCGCGGCTCCTGCATCGCGATGCGGTACGCCCGCGCGATCGCGGCCGGCACGTCCTGCGCGCGCGCCGGCTCGATGCTCCATTTCACGTACGGCTTCGGCAGCTCGGCGGCCTGCGTCGCGCCGAGGAACGGATCGAACGGCAGAATCGCGCGCGCCTGCTGGCCCGCGGTGACGATCAGCGGCGAGCGGTTCTTGAACGCGGTGAAGAGATTGCCCATCGCGTTGCCGACGCCCGCCGCCGAATGCAGGTTCACGACCGCCGCATTGCCGGTGGCCTGCGCGTGACCGTCGGCCATCCCGACCACGACGGCCTCCTGCAGGCCGAGCACGTAGCGGAAATCGGCGGGGAAGTCGCGGAACATCGGCAGCTCGGTCGAGCCGGGGTTGCCGAACACGCGGTCGATGCCGAACTGGCGGAACAGGTCGATCACGGCGTCGCGGACCGTGACGGGTGCGGCGGATTGGGACGGGGTGCCGGACATGCTCGGGCGTCTCCTCGATGGCTTGGCGGTTTCCACAGTATCGAAGCGCAAGCCATTCACGGATACTGTATTTTTTGCGCAAAGCCATTACGTTCCAGCATGACTTTCGATCTCCGACAGTTGCGTGCGTTCACCACGATCGTCGCGTGCGGCAGCCTCGGCCGCGCGGCCGACGCGCTGCACGTCACGCAGCCGGCGCTGAGCCGGATCCTGAAGCGGCTCGAGGATCAGGTCGGCGCGCCGCTGTTCGAACGCCATTCGAAGGGCGTGCAGCTCACCGCGTTCGGCGAAGCGTTGCTGCCGCACGCGACGCTGCTGCAGCACGAGGCCGAGCATGCGCGCGAGGAACTGGACGCGATGCGCGGGCTCGCGAAGGGCACGATCAAGGTCGGCACGGTGGGCAGCATCGCGAGCCTCGTGTTGCCGGTCGCGGTCGGCCGCGTGCTCGATCGCTGGCCGAACCTGCGCGTCGAAATCATCGAAGGCGTGTGGGACCGGCTCGCGGAAGGGCTGATCAAGCACGAGATCGATCTTGCGCTGTCCGCGCACGGGCCCGATACCGACGAGATCGTCGCGATTCCCGAGTGCCGCTGGGAAGACCGCAGCCATATCGTTGCGGCGCCGCACCATCCGCTGCGCGTGCTCGGCCGCCCGCCGACGCTCGCCGATACGCTGCACGCACGCTGGGCGATTCCGCCGCGCGGCACCGCGCCGTTCGACCACATGCGCGCGACCTTCGACGCACACGGGCTGCCGTTGCCCGACATCGCGGTCGAGACGCGCTCGGTCACGACGCTGAAAAGCCTGGTCGCGCATGCGGGATTCCTCTGCTGGATGGCCGAACCGATGTACGGGGCGGAACGACGCGCCGGCACGATCGACACGCTGCCCGTGCGCGAAGTCGTCGCAGTGCGCACGCTCACCGCGTTCCGGCGCCGTCACGGCATCCTCCCCGGGCCGGCCGGCAAGCTGCTCGACGAACTCGTCGCACTCACGCGCGAAGGGCGCTGACGCCCTTTTCCAGCGGCTCCCCGCGCCCGCCCTGCCCGCACGGCGCCGCAGCGCACCATCGAAATGCCGTGTCCCCGCCTTGACTTTCGTCCGCCTGAATACGATCATTCGCTCACACAAAGAGCAAAAGATCGTATTCGGCAGGATAGACAGGCTGGAACAGGAGACACCGGATGAGCGAATCGCCCGCCGCCCACGCGCCCGTGCTGCTGCACATCGGCGCGGGCTCGTTTCACCGCGCGCACCAGGCGTGGTATCTGCATCGCGTGAACGCGGCCGTGCCGGCCGACGAACGCTGGTCGCTGACCGTCGGCAACATCCGCGACGACATGCGCGCGACGATGGACGCGCTCGCCGCGCAGCACGGTGCGTACACGCTCGAAACCGTCACGCCGCAAGGCGAGCGCGCGTACGAGACGATCCGTGCGATCACGCGCGTGCTGCCGTGGTCGATCGACCTCGCCGCGCTGATCGACGCCGGCGCCGATCCGGCCTGCCGGATCGTGTCGTTCACCGTCACCGAAGGCGGCTACTACCTCGACGAACACAACCGGCTCGACATCGCGAACGCCGATCTCGCTGCCGACCTGCAGGGCGCGCGCACGACGCTGTACGGCGCGCTCGCCGCGCTGCTCGCCGAACGCGTGAAGCGCGGCGCCGGCCCGCTCACGCTGCAAAGCTGCGACAACCTGCGCAACAACGGCGCGCGGTTTCGCGCGGGGATGCGCGAATTCCTCGAACGGCGCGGCGAAGGCGGCCTGCTCGCATGGTTCGATGCGCACGTCGCGACGCCCAGCGCGATGGTCGACCGCATCACGCCGCGCCCGACCGCCGACGTGCGCGAGCGCGTCCTCGCGGCCACCGGCATCGACGACGCGTGCCCGGTGATGGGCGAATCGTTCATCCAGTGGGTGATCGAGGACCGCTTCGCGGCCGGTCGCCCGCGCTGGGAACTGGCCGGCGCCGAACTCGTCGACGACGTGCATCCGTACGAGGAAGCGAAGATCCGCATCCTCAACGCGACGCATAGCTGCATCGCATGGGCCGGTACGCTCGCGGGCCATACCTACATCCACGAAGGCACGCACGACCCGGCGATCCGCCGCTTCGCGCACGACTACGTGACGCAGGACGTGATCCCGTGCCTCACGCCGAGCCCGCTCGATCTCGCACGCTATCGCGACGTCGTGCTGGAGCGCTTCGGCAATCCGTACGTGCTCGACACGAACCAGCGGGTCGCGGCCGACGGTTTCTCGAAGATCCCCGGTTTCATCGCGCCGACGCTCGTCGAATCGTTCGCGCGCGGCGCGGCACCCGTCGCCACCGCCGTGCTGCCCGCGCTGTTCCTGCGCTTTCTCGAACGCTGGGCGCGCGGCACGCTGCCGTATGCGTACCAGGACGGCGTGATGGACGACGGCAGCGCACGCGCGATCGTCGAAGCCGACGACCCGGTCGTCGCGCTGTGCGCGAGCCGCGCCTTGTGGGGCTCGCTCGCCGGCAACGCGGCGCTGTTCGAGGCGCTGCGCGCCGGGCTCGCGCGCGTCGACGCCTGGCTCGCCGCCCGCTGATGACCCGCACGCGGCGCCCGGCCGCGCAGCCGGGCGAACCCGCTTGGCACAGGCCGTGCGGCACGGCTAAAGTAGCGGCTCCTCACTGACCGAACGGATCGCTCATGTATCTCGGCATCGACCTCGGCACCTCCGAAGTGAAGGTGCTGCTGCTCGCCCCGGACGGCGCGGTCGTCGGCACCGCCGGCTCGCCGTTCAGCGTGTCGCGCCCACATCCGCGCTGGGCGGAACAGCATCCGGACGACTGGTGGCAAGGCACGCTCGCCGCGCTCGCGGCGCTGCGCGAACGGCACCCGCAGGCGTTCGCGCAGGTGCGCGGCATCGGCCTGTCGGGCCAGATGCACGGCGCGGTGCTGCTTGGCCGCGACGATCGCGTGCTGCGCCCCGCGATCCTGTGGAACGACATGCGCAGCGCCGACGAATGCGCGCTGCTCACCGAACGCGCGCCCGATCTCCATGCGCTGGCCGGCAACCTCGCGATGCCCGGCTTCACCGCGCCGAAGCTGCTGTGGGTCGCGAAGCACGAACCCGACGTGTTCGCGGCGACCGCGTGCGTGCTGATGCCGAAGGACTACCTGCGCTTCCGGCTGACCGGCGCGAAAGTGTCCGATCCGTCGGACGCGGCCGGCACGCTGTGGCTCGACGTCGCGCGCCGCGACTGGTCCGATGCGCTGCTCGCCGCGTGCGGAATGACGCGCGGGCAGATGCCGCGCATCGTCGAGGGCAATGCGCCATCCGGCACGCTGCGTGCGGACGTCGCACGCGAGTTGGGGTTGTCCGAGGCCGTGCTGGTCGCGGGCGGCGGCGGCGACAACGCGACGAGCGCGCTCGGCATCGGCGCGATCCACGCGGGCGACGGCTTCGTGTCGCTTGGCACGTCCGGCGTGCTGAGCGTGGTCGGCGACCGCTTCATGCCGAATCCCGCGTCGGCCGTGCATGCGTTCTGCCATGCGATTCCCGATCGCTGGCAACTGATGAGCGTCGTGCTGTCGGCCGCGAGTTGCCTGCGCTGGGTCTGCAAGCTGACCGGCACCGACGAGCCTGCGCTGCTCGCCGAAGTCGAGGCGCTCGACCCCGACGCGCTCGCCGCCGCCCCGCTGTTCCTGCCCTACCTGTCGGGCGAGCGCACGCCGCACAACGATCCGTACGCGCAGGGCGTGTTCTTCGGGATGACGCACGCGACCGACCGCGCGCACCTCGGCTATGCGGTACTCGAAGGCGTGACGCTGGGCCTCGCCGACGGCCTCGACGCGCTGCACGCGGCCGGCGTCGAGACCGACCAGTTGTCGCTGATCGGCGGCGGCGCGCGCAGCGCGTTCTGGGCGCAACTGATCGCGGACGCGCTGAACGTGCGCACGCGTCAGCACGGCGGCGGCGAAACCGGCGCGGCGCTCGGCGCGGCACGGCTCGGCTGGCTGGCCGTCGGCGGCGATCCGCAGACGGTGCTGACCAAACCGCCGGTGCGCGCCGAATACGCACCGGACGCCGCCCGCCATGCGCGGCTGCGCGAACGCCTCGATGCGTTCCGCACGCTGTACCGTCACGTGCGGCCGCTGTACGAACCGTCGCGCGCACGGCTCGCGTAGGCGCCGCGCTTACGCGACCGGCCGCCGGCCGTGCGCGCGACATGCGTTACAGTGGATGCCGTCATGCGGCCCGCCGGCCGGCCCGCGGGGCGGCCCCCAGATCCGAACCGAATCGCTATCGTGTCCAAGTCCTCAGAAAAACTCGATCTCGCCACGCGCGCCGCGTGGCTCTACTACGTCGCGGGCGACACGCAGAACGAAATCGCCGAAAAACTGCAGGTGTCGCGCCCCGTCGCGCAGCGCCTCGTCGCGTTCGCGGTCGAGAAGAACCTGATCCGCGTGCGCGTCGACCATCGACTCGCCGACTGCCTCGATCTCGGCGCGCAGCTGTCGAAACGCTACGGCCTCGCGATGTGCGAGGTCGTGCCCGTCGACGCCGATGCGCCCGACGCGATCGACCGCAAGCTCGCGGTCGCCGGCGCGCAGGTGATGGAGCGCTACCTGAACGAAACACGGCCGATGGTGATCGCGGTCAGCAGCGGCCGGACGCTGAAGGCCGCGGTCGCGCAGATCGCGCAGATCGACCGCCCGCAGCACCGGCTCGTGTCGATGGTCGGCGCGATCGCGGCCGACGGCTCGTCGAACCGCTACGACGTCGCGCAGTACATCTCCGAGAAAACCGGCAGCAAGCACTTCCTGCTGCCCGCGCCGCTGTTCGCGGATAGCGACGCCGAGCGCGCGCAGTGGTGCAATCACCGGCTGTACCGGATCGTCGAGGCGCTGTCGGGCGAGGCCGACGTCGCGTTCGTCGGGATCGGCAACATCGGCCCGCACTGCCCGCTCTACGAAGACGGCTTCATCACCGAACAGGAGCGCGACGAGATGACCGCGCTCGGCGCGGTGGCCGAACTGCTCGGCGTGCCGATCGACGCGCAGGGCACGCAGATCACCGTGTCGACCAGCGCGCGCGTGACGAGCGTCGCGCTCGCCACGCCGCCGAAGCTGCCGACGATCGCGTTCGCCGGCGGCCCGAAGAAACACGACGCGGTGATTGCCGCGCTGCGCGGCGGCTGGCTGTCGGGGCTCGTCACCGACGAAGCCTGCGCGCGCGCCGCGCTCGCCGCGAAGGCGGCCTGACGCGGCCGTCGCCCGCACGGGTTCAGGCCGCGCGCGGCGCCGGAAACGCATGGCGGCGTGCGCGCCACGCGCCGACCCACGCCAGCGCCAGCAGCGCGACGAGCACCCACGGAATCGCGCCGGCGCCGGTCGCGCCGAGCAGCATCCCGCCCGCGATGCCACCGCCGGCGATCGCGAGATTCCAGACCGTCACCAGCATCGACTGCGCGACGTCGGCCGACTCCCCCGCCGCGTTCGCGGTGGCCGTCTGGAACAGCGTCGGCGCGCCGCCGAACGCGAGCCCCCACAGCACGACGCCCGCATAGACGAACGTCATCCCCGACCCGGCGCCGAGCATCGCCGCCGCCAATGCGAACAGCGCGATGCTCGCGAGCGTCAGCCGCCGCTGCGCGACGCCGATCCATGCACCCGTCAGCGCGATGCCGACGAGGGACGCGACGCCGAACACGAACAGCACCACATCGACCTGCGCGCCCATCCGCACGCCCGCAAGGAACGGCGCGACGTACGTGTACAGCATGTTGTGCGCGAGCACGTACGCGAACATCACCGTCAGCACCGGCCGCACGCCGGGCAGCGCCATCACGCCGAGCACCGGCTCGCGCGCGCCGGCCGGCTGGCCCGGATAGTCGGGCACGCGCAGGCGAATCCAGCCGATCAGCGCCAGCGCCGCGACCGTGATCCCGGCGAACGCGACGCGCCAGCCGAACATCGCGCCGAGCGCCGTGCCGGCCGGAATGCCGATCGACATCGCTGCCGGTATGCCTAGC
>NZ_JACFYV010000113.1:0-20731 GCF_016759955.1 Burkholderia sp. KCJ3K979 | reverse complement strand
TGCAGCGACCGCGACAGGTACTGGTGCAGCGACTGCGACGCATCGGGAATGTCGACGATGCTGGTGACGCGCACCGCACGCGGCGCGGGCGAGGCCGGCTCCGTCCGGGCGAACGCGGCGAGGTCGGCGTCGAGGATGCGGTAGGCACGGCCGACCCGCGTCGCGCGCAGCTTGCCGTCGCGAATGAACCGCAGGACGGTCTTCGGATGGACGCGCAGGCGGGCGGCGGTGTCTTCGACGGTGTGGAACATGAGCTATCGATGATTCCCTTAATTACTTTATTGTTCCATATATAAAGGAGCATAAGGGAATAATTTGGGTGATAAAGGGGCTGCCGTCGGATGGGCGAGACACTTGGCCGATCCGGGGTGCGCCTGTCCGGAATCGAAAACGCCCCGGCGGCCGGCCATGCCGGACGTCGGGGCGTATCGGGGTGAAACGGGCCGGCAATCGGCCGGTGTGTTCGATCGATCCGGGCGCCTTTACGCGCCGCGCGTCGTCACTTGTCGACGAGCCGCTTCGGCACCGACAGCGCCAGTAGCCCGCCGAGCACGAGGAACCCGGCCAGCATGTACATGCCCGCATCGTTGGTGCCCGTCACCTGCTTGAGCCAGCCCATCAGGTACGGGCTCAGGAAGCCGGCGAGGTTGCCGATCGAGTTGATCATCGCGATGCCGGCGGCGGCGGCCGTGCCGCCGAGGAACGCGGTCGGCAGGCTCCAGAACAGCGGCAGCGTCGTCAGGATGCCGATCGTCGCGAGCGTGAGGCCGAGCATCGCGAGCGCCGTCTGGTGCGCCCAGATCACCGACAGCACGAGGCCGACCGCGCCGATCGCGGCCGGAATCGCGAGGTGCCAGCGGCGTTCGCGGCGCTTGTCCGCGCTGCGCGCGATCAGGATCATCGCGACCACCGCGGCCGCATACGGAATCGCCGACAGCAGGCCGATCATGAACGTGTCGGTCACGCCGGTCGCCTTGATGATCGTCGGCAGCCAGAAGCCGACGCCGTAGAGCCCCATCACGAACGAGAAATAGATCAGCGCCATCAGCCAGACGCGCGGGCTCGACATCACGGCGCCGAGCGGCAGGTCCTCCTTGGTGGCTTCCTCCGCGTCGACGTTGCGGGCGAGCAGCGCCTTTTCTTCGTCGGTCAGCCACGTCGCCTTCGCGATCCGCTCGTCGAGGGTGAAGAACACGAGCACGCCGGCGAGCACCGACGGAATGCCTTCGAGCAGGAACAGCCATTGCCAGCCGTGCCAGCCGCTCACGCCGTCGAACGCCTTCAGGATGAAGCCCGAGATCGGCCCGCCGATCACGCCGGACAGCGCGACGGCCGTCATGAAGAACGTCGTCATCCGGCCGCGCCGGTGCGCGGGATACCAGTAGGTGAGGTAGAGGATCACGCCGGGGAAGAAGCCCGCTTCGGCGACGCCGAGCAGGAAGCGCATCACGTAGAACATCGCGGGCGTCGTGACGAACATCGTCAGGATCGAGATCACGCCCCATGTCGCCATGATGCGGGCGATCCACACGCGGGCGCCCACCCGGTGCAGGATGATGTTGCTCGGCACCTCGAACAGGAAATAGCCGAAGAAGAAGATCCCGGCGCCGAGCCCGTACACGGTATCGCTGAGGTTCAGGTCGCTCGCCATCTGCAGCTTCGCGAACCCGACGTTCACGCGGTCGAGATACGCGACCACGTAGCACAGCAGCAGGAGCGGCACGAGCCGCCACGACACCTTGCGGTAGGTTGCTTCCTCGAATGCGCCGGACGAGCCCGGCAGCGACTGCGTCGATGTTGCCATGTTGTCTCCTGTCGATCCAGGTTAGCGCTTTAGCGGTTACCTGGATCCCATGCTTTGCGGTCGATCGAGGTCGGCGCTTGGGCGGCTACCTCGATCCGATGCACCGCTGTCGTTGTAGTGGGCCGGAGCAGGCGCGGTGGTGCCCGATCCGGTTTCGTGCGAAGCAAGACGGGCCGATCGTGCGGCCCGGTACGACTAGATGCAGCGCCCGCCGTCGACTTCGAGGCAGACGCCGGTGATGAATTCGGCTTCGTCGGATGCAAGATAAAGCGCGGCGTTCGCGATGTCCTGCGGCGTCGAGAAGCGGCCGAGCGGGATCGTCGCGAGGAAGCGGCGGCGATTGTCCGGGGTGTCCTCGCAGCCCATGAACTCGGTCATCAGCGCGGTTTCGCCGAGCACCGGGTTGATGCAGTTCACGCGGATGCGGTCGGCACCGAGCTCGGCCGCGAGCGACTTGCTGGCGGTGATCATCGCGCCCTTCGTGCTGTTGTACCAGACGAGGCCCGGGCGCGGCCGCACGCCGGCCGTCGACGCGACGTTCACGAACACGCCGCCGCCCTGTGCGCGGAAGTACGGCACGAAAGTCTGCACGCACCAGAACAGGCTCTTCATGTTGACCGCGTACACGCGGTCGAATTCGGCTTCCGTCACGTCGAGCACGGGCTTGTTGCGGTGCGTGGTGCCCGCGTTGTTCACGACGATCTGCACCGCATGGAAATCGTCGAGCGCGGCCTGCAGCAGCGCGCGCCAGTCGTCCTCTTTCGACACGTCGCCGGCCACCGCGATCGCCTTGCCGCCCGCGAGCGCGATCTCGCTCGCGACGCGCTCGGCCGCCGCGCCGTTCAGGTCGTTGACGACGACGTTCGCGCCTTCGCGCGCATAGGTCTTCGCGATGCCTTCGCCGAACCCCGAGCCGCCGCCCGTGACGATGGCCGTCTTGCCGCTCAACCGCATGGTGTGTCTCCTGTGCTGGTGACGAGGGTCGTCGCGTGTCGCCGGGCTGCCGGCCGCTGCCGGCTGCCTGTGGCGGGCCGTGCGCTCAGCCGTGCCGGATCGCGATCGTCTTCAGCGCGGTGAAACCGTACAGGGCCTCGAAGCCTTTCTCGCGGCCGTGGCCCGAATGGCCGACGCCGCCGAACGGCAGTTCGACGCCGCCGCCCGCGCCATAGTTGTTGATGAACACCTGGCCCGCGCGCAGACGTCGCGCGAGCCGCATCTGGCGGGCGCCGTCGCGGGTCCAGATGCCCGCGACGAGGCCGTACGGCGTGCCGTTCGCGAGTGCGACGGCTTCGTCCTCGTCGACGAAACGCATGGCCGCGAGCACGGGGCCGAATACTTCCTCCTGCGCGAGCCGGTGCGACGGCGGCACGTCGCGCAACAGCGCGGGCGCCTGGTAGAAGCCGCTTTCGGGCGCGTCGGCGACGACCTGCCCGTGCGCGGCCATCGGAATGCCGTCGTGCTGCGCATCGGACAGGAAATCCCACACGCGTTGCTGCTGCTTCGCGTTGATCAGCGGGCCGCAGTCGAGATCGGCGCGGCTCGGGCCGACGCGCAGCCCGTTGAACGCGGTGGCGAGGCGCTCGACGAGCGGCTCGTACACCGCGCGCTCGATCAGCACGCGGCTGCCGGCCGAGCAGGTCTGCCCGCCGTTCTGCACGATGGCGGCTACGAGCACGGGCAGCGCCGCGTCGAGATCGGCATCGGCGAACACGATTTGCGGCGACTTGCCGCCGAGTTCGAGCGTGACGGGCACGTGGTTCTCGGCCGCCATCTGCGTGACCAGCTTGCCGGTGGCCGGCGAACCCGTAAACGAGATGTGGTCGATGCCCGGATGGCGCGCGAGCGCGGCGCCTGCTTCATGGCCGTAGCCGGTGACGACGTTGAGCGCGCCGGCCGGCAGCCCGGCCTCGGCGGCCAGCTCGGCGACGCGCAGCACGGACAGGCACGCATCCTCGGCCGGCTTGACCACGCACGCGTTGCCGGCCGCGAGCGCCGCGCCGACGCTGCGCCCGAAGATCTGCATCGGGTAGTTCCACGGCACGATATGGCCGGTGACGCCGTGCGGCTCGCGTACCGTCAGCACCGTGTAGCCGGCCTGGTAGGGGAGGGTTTCGCCGTGCAGCTTGTCAGCGGCGCCTGCGTAGAACTCGAAGTAGCGCGCGAGCGCGGCGGCATCGGCGCGCGCCTGCTTCAGCGGCTTGCCGGTGTCGCGCGCCTCGATCGCGGCGAGCTCCTCGATCGAATCCGCCACGCGCGCCGACAGCCGCATCAGCACGCGGCCGCGTTCGGCAGCGCTGGCGGCGCCCCACGGGCCCGCGAACGCGTCGCGGGCCGCGGCGACCGCGCGTTCGATGTCGGGCGCGGTGCCGCGCGCGATCGACGCGAACGGCTGGCCGTCGGACGGATCGACTACCGCGATGGTTTCCAGTTGCGCGGGCAACGTCCATTCGCCCGCGATGAAATGCTTCGCCTCTTCCATGCCTCCTCCTGTCGACCCAAGTTAGCGCTTTAGCGCTTACTTGGGTCCCATGCATCGCGAGTCGACCCAAGTTAGCGCTTTAGCGCTTACTTGGGTCCCATGCAAAGCGGTCGATCCGAGTTAGCGCTTTAGCGGTTACTTGGGCCCCATGCAATGCGGTCGACCCAAGTGAGCGCTTCAGCGCTTGCCCGGGCGCCATGCTGTGTGGTCGACGTGCAACAGGCCGCCGGTTCGACGGCCCGACATCCGGAACGATTATCGCGCCGATCGTCATCAGGACGCCACCGGTCGATTGGCTATAATGGTGCATTCCTTTTGGGGAATGCCCGCGGCGGTGCATCGGCCGCGGCGCCCTGTCCCGAATTCCCATCGACCTACAGAGAGTGCTCATGAGCTTCAATCATGTTCCGGCCGGCAAGGACCTGCCGCAAGATTTCAACGTGATCATCGAGATTCCCGCGCAAAGCGATCCGGTGAAGTACGAGGCGGACAAGGAACTGGGCCTTCTCGTCGTCGACCGCTTCATCGGCACGGGCATGCGCTACCCGGTGAACTACGGCTACATCCCGCAGACGCTGTCGGGCGACGGCGATCCGGTCGACGTGCTGGTGATCACGCCGTTCCCGCTGCTGGCCGGCTCGATCGTGCGTTCGCGCGTGCTCGGCATGCTGCAGATGACCGACGAGTCGGGCGTCGACGCGAAGCTGGTCGCGGTGCCGCACGACAAGATCTGCCCGATGACGGCCAACCTGAAGACGATCGACGACGTGCCCGAGTACCTGAAGGATCAGATCAAGCACTTCTTCGAGCAATACAAGGCGCTCGAGAAGGGCAAGTGGGTGAAGGTCGAAGGCTGGGCCGGCATCGAAGCCGCGCACAAGGAAATCACCGACGGCGCCGCGAACTACAAGAAGTAAGCGGCGTGCCGGCCGATGGCCGGTTCGTACGGAACGCAAACCGCGCGTGTCTCCTCAGGAGGCCGCGCGGTTTTGTTTTGCGCGTGCGGTTTTCGGGCGGGCAGCCGGGGAGACGGGCGCGGGCGGGACAGCCGGCGCTTTCTTCGCGCGTTTCGTTCCGGGCGGGGCAACGGACGGAGCGATCGCGGCGGCGGCTTTCTTGGCCGCTGGACGGTGCCGGGCCGGTGCGGAAGCGGCCGCTTCGCGTACGCTCGCGGCGGGTTTGCCGGCAGTGACCGACGCCTTCCTTTTTGACGGAGTGGAAGAGAGCGAGCCGGTTTTCTTTACCGGTGCGCCACGCGACGAGGTCTTTTTTGCGGCAGCATTGCCGTCGGCTTTTGCGCGTTTCGCGTCCGGCGCGGCTTGATTTGATTTCGTCGACTTCGACTTCGACTTCGACTTCGACGCTGGTGTGCCCTTTGCGGGCTGCGCCGTCTTCGCGGCCGTTGCGGACCCGGCAACTTTCCCGGCCTTCACCTTTTTCCCGGCAACCTGTTCCGTTGCAGCCGCCGTCACCGCATCGTCGACGATTTCCGCCTTCTCCTTCTTCCGCCCGCGCGCCGTGGCCTTCGTCCCGGCCGTGTCGCCGGCCTCGTCGAGCGCGACCACCACCGGCAACACCGATTCCAGCGTGCGCAACCCAGCCGCCAGCTCGCGCTTTTTCGCGGGCGTGAGCCGCTTCACCCAGTATTCGGCGCGCGACGCGCTCGACCGGTCGGGCAGCGCAAACGACGCGAGCACCGCGCGCGGCTTGCGCGAACGCGTGTAGCGCGCGCCCTTGCCGGACGCGTGTTCGTCGAAGCGCGCGGCGACATCGGTCGTGATGCCCGTGTAGACGCTGTCGTCGGCGCATTCGATCAGATACAGAAACCAGGACATGGCGGGGCGGCGGGATGCGAAGCCGCCAGTGTCTCAGAAAAAACGGGCGTCAACGCCACCGGGCGCCGTGCCCGTCGCGAAAGCGGCTCGGCGCCGCGCCGAGTTCGCGCGTGAAGAAGCGCGTGAACGCGCTCGTCGAACGGAAGCCGACGCGCACGCCGATCTCGCCGATCGGCAACTGCGTGTTGAGCAGCAGGTCGCGCGCCTCGCCAAGCCGCGCCTGCGCGACGAGCGCATGGAACCCGACCGCTTCGCGATGCAGCCGCCGGCGCAACGTCCAGCGCGACATCGCGAAGCGCGTGCACACGTGCTGCATCAGCGTATCGGTCGGCACGTCGACGTCGTTGGCCGTGCGCAACCAGTCGCGCACGCATTGCTCGACCGACGAGCCGAACGTCGAGCGGGCGCGCACGCGCTCGCGCGCGGCGTCGGCCGCATGACGCTGGATGCCGGCGAGCGGGGCGTTGTAGCGTTCGAACGGCGTGTCGACGTGCGCGGAGCGCAGCACGATGCGGTTGTGCGCGGCATCGAACGATACCGGCGCCCCGAGCATGTCGCGCAGCGTGGCAACGGGCGCGAACGCGCGACCGGCGAATTCGGCATCGTGGATGCGCACGTGCGGGTCGTACAGACGCGCCAGCGCCGCGAGAATCGCGAGGTTCGCGAACGCGCTGCCCGCATGCCGGCCGTCTCCTTCGTTCACATACTCGAGCGCGATCGCGTCGTCGTTCTCGTGCGCGAAGACCCAGTCGACGTTGCCGATCAGCTCTCGATAGCGCAGGTAGCCGTGCAGCGCGTCGCGCAGTGTCGCCGCGTTGCAGGTGATGCCGGCGAGCTCGGGAAACGGCACGAGCCACGGTACGACCTCCGGCGGCGGGCGATGCCACGACAGCGCCCAGCCGCTCGTCAGCTGCATGGCGGCCACATGCCGGTCGCCCGCGATGCGGCGCGTGTCGTCGGCGAGCTCGGCCGGCCCGATGCCGAGTGTCTCGTAAAGCGGTGCGGGATCGATGCCGTTCGCACGCGCGTCTTCGCACAGCCAGCGGTAGATCCGGACGGATACCGATTTCTGTTGCAACTCCATGTCTGTCTCCCTGTCGTCATGCCGTTCGGGTTTGTCCCCGCTGCGAGAGGTCAACGCATGCTCCTGCCGGTCAAGCGTGGTGACCGGTCAATTTTTAGACTCGGACGCTGGAGTGAGGCGACAAGTACTACAACAGAACGATTCTGGAGGATCAATGAAAACTTCGCTGTTCCGGTGTTCGACGATTGCGTCCGCGTGCGCGCTCACGGTGCTGCTCGCATCGTGCGGCGGCGACGACATCCATGCCCCGACCGCGCCGGCCGACCCCGACGCGGCAGCCGACCAGCGCGCGGCCGCGCTCGTCGCGCAACTGACGACCGACGAGAAGCTGCAGTTCGTGCATGGCACCGGCATGCCGGCGCTCAGCCTGGGCGGCCCGTTCCCGGCCGATGCGCTGAACGGCGCGAGCTACATCCCGGGCGTGCCGCGGCTCGGCATTCCGGCCGTCAGCAGCGCCGATTCGGCGGGCGGCGTGAACGTGAAGAACGCGCGCGTGACCGCGCTGCCCGCGCCGGTCGCGCTCGCGGCGACGTGGGACCCGGCGCTCGCGGGCACCTACGGCACGCGCATCGCGCTCGAACTGCGCGCGCTCGGCTTCGCGGAAGGGCTCGGCGGCGGCGTGAACCTCGCGCGCGAGCCGCGCAACGGCCGCACCTTCGAATACATGGGCGAGGACCCGGTGCTCGCGGGCACGCTGAGCGCCGCGCGCACGCAGGCCACGCAGGCGCGGCAGGTGATCGCGACGATCAAGCATTTCGCGTTCAACGACCAGGAAACCAACCGGATGACGGTCGATTCGGTCGTCGACGAGCGGACCATGCGCGAGGCCGAGCTGCTCGCATTCGAGATCGGCGTGAAGGACGGCCAGCCGGGCAACGTGATGTGCGCGTACAACAAGCTGAACGGCGTGTATGCGTGCGAGAACCCGTATCTGCTGACGACGGTGCTGAAGAACGAGTGGGGCTTCAAGGGCGTCGTGCAGTCGGACTGGGGCGCGACGCATTCGACGGTTGCCGCCGTGCAGGCCGGGCTCGACGAGGAACAGCCGGGCGCGGCCGACGACGGCAACGCGCCGCTCGGCTCGTACTTCAATTCGAAGCTGCGCGCGGCGCTGCAGGCCGGCAGCGTGTCGGCCGCGCGGCTGAACGACATGGTGCAGCGCAAGCTGCGCACGCTGATCCGCATCGGCGTGATGGACGCGCCGCCGAAGCCGGGCGGCGCGATCGACGAAGCCGCCGGCAATGCCGATGCGCTCGCGATCGCACGGCAAGCGGCGGTGCTGCTGAAGAACGCGGCCGCGCCCGGCGACACGCAGCCGGTGCTGCCGCTGGCCGCCGGCACGCTCAAGTCGGTCGTCGTGATCGGCGGCCATGCGGACGTGGGCGTGCTGTCGGGCGGCGGCTCGGGGGCGGTGCCGGCGATCGACGGCAACGCGGTGACGTCCTGCCAGCAGCCGGCCGACATGCTGTTCGGCGGATGCGCGACCTGGTACAAGTCCGCGCCGCTCGCGGCGATCCGCGCGAAGGCGCCGAATGCGTCGGTCAGCTATCTCGACGGGACCGACGCGAACGCCGCGGCCACCGCGGCCGCGCAGGCCGATGTCGCGATCGTGTTCGCCACGCAGTGGCAGACGGAAGGGCTCGACCTCGCGAGCCTGTCGCTGCCCGATGCGAAGGCGGACCCGTACAACCAGCAATACGACCAGAACGCGCTGATCGCCGCGGTCGCCGCGAAGGCCAGGCGCGTGATCGTCGTGCTCGAGAACGGCAGCCCGGTGCTGATGCCGTGGCTCGCGAACGTGCATGGCGTGCTGGACGTGTGGTATCCGGGTGCACAGGGTGGCCAGGCGATCGCCGACCTGCTATTCGGCGACGCGAACCCGTCGGGCCGGCTGCCGCTGACGTTCCCGAAGCAGGAGGCCGACCTGCCGCAGCCGACGATCGATCCGTCGAACCTGCGGAACGTCTATGCGGAAGGGCTCGCGTACGGCTATCGCTGGTTCGACGCGAAGGCGATCGAGCCGCTGTTCCCGTTCGGCTACGGGCTGTCGTACACGACGTATGCGTTGTCGGCGATGTCCGCGCAGGCCGACGCAGCGGGTAACGTGACGGTCGGCGTGACGGCGACGAATACGGGCTCGCGCGCCGGTACGCATACGGTGCAGATCTACGCCGCGCTGCCCGCGTCGCTCGGCGAGCCGCCGAAGCGGCTCGTCGGCTGGACCAAGGTCGCGCTCCAGCCCGGCGAGACGCGCACGGTCAGCATCGCGGTGTCGGCGCAGCGCTTCGCGGTGTGGGATGCGAGCGCGCACGCATGGCGGATCGGCGCGGGCAGCTACGGGCTGTCGGCGGCCGCGTCGTCGCGCGACCCGCAGGCGCTGTCGCAGACGGTGACGCTCGCCGCGCACTGAACCGGCGACGATCGTGCGGCATGCGGCGAGGCCACGCCTGGCTTCGCCGCATGCCGGTGCGCCGGATCGCGCTAGCCGGTGCTGCGCCGGAACGGATCGTGTTCGCGCAGTTCGTCGACGTATGCGTGGATATGCTCGGTCTCGCGTTCGAGAAAGCGCGCGACCGCATCGGAAAACGCCGGATGCGCGAGCCAGTGCGCGGAGTGCGTGACGGTCGGCAGGAAACCGCGCGCGAGCTTGTGCTCGCCCTGCGCGCCGCCCTCGAACGTGTCGAGCCCGGCCTCGATGCAGAATTCGAGCAACTGGTAGTAGGCCGTTTCGAAATGCAGGCAGGGCACGTGCTCGATCGCGCCCCAGTAGCGGCCGTACAGCGTGCCGCCGCCGTGCTCGCCGCGCCGGTACACGGCGAGCGCGCTCGCGATCGGCTGGCCGTCGGCTTCCGCGATCACGAGCAGCAGGTTCTCGGGCATCGTCGCGCCGATCGTGCGGAAGAAGTCGAGGTTCAGGTACGGGCTCGAATAATGCTCGCGGTACGTTTGCCGATAGCAGCGCGAGAAGAAGCGCCAGTCGGCGTCGGTGATCTGGTCGCCGGTGAGCCGCCGGAACGTCACGCCCGCGTCGTGCACCTTGCGCCGCTCCGCGCGGATGTTCTTGCGCTTCTTCTGCTCGAGCGTGCCGAGGAAATCGTCGAAGTGGCGGTAGCCGTCGTTGAGCCAGTGAAACTGCACGCCTTCGCGCAGCATCATCCCCATCGATTCGAGCAGCCGCGCTTCGTCGCCGGTCGGGAACAGCACGTGCAGCGACGACACGTCGCTCTGCTCGGCGAACGCGAGCAGCGTGGCCGCGAGATGGCGGCGCGCGTCGTCGTCGGCCGCGAGCAGGCGCGTGCCCTGCACCGGCGTGAACGGCACCGCGCACAGCAGCTTCGGGTAATAGGGCAGGTTATTGCGCTGGTATGCGTCGGCCCACGCCCAGTCGAACACGTATTCGCCGTACGAATGCTGTTTCGCATAGACGGGCGCGGCAGCCGCGAGGCGGCCGGTGCGCTCATCGGTCAGCGTGACGAAGTGCGGCGACCAGCCGGTGTCGTCCACCGCGCAACGCGCGACGTGCAGCGCGTCGAGAAATTCGTGGCGCAGGAACGGCGTGGGCTGCGCGTCGCGCGCGAGCAGCGCGTTCCATTCGTCGGCCGGCACCTCGGCGGGGGACGACAGGATGCCCGTGCGATAATCGATGCGTTCGTGTTTCAAGCGTGAATCCGTACCGTTGGATGTTGCCGGATGCGGGCCGCCGTGGCCCGCATCCGGGTCGATTTCGTCAGCCGTTCAAGGCGCGCCGCCGGGTTGCGCCGCTCCCGCCATGAAGACCCGACTCGCTCTCGCCCAGATCAACGTCACCGTCGGCGATTTCGCCGGCAACGTCGCGCGGATCGTCGCGGCCGCACGCGCCGCGCACAACGATGGTGCGCAACTGATGGTCGCACCCGAACTCGCGCTGTCCGGCTATCCACCCGAAGACCTGCTGCTGCGGCCCGCGTTCTACGCGGCGGCGGCGGCCGCGCTCGATGCGCTCGCCGACGCGCTGAAGGCGTTCGACGGGCTCGCGGTGCTGGTCGGCCATCCGTTGCGTGGTCCGGGCAGCGGTCCGGGCAGCGGGGCGGGCGACGATGCGCGCGCGTCAGCCGTCGATGGTAATGCAAACCGCCCGATCGAGCGCGGCGTGCCGCCCACCGACACCTTCAACGCGGTATCGCTGATCGTTGGCGGCGAGATCGTCGGCACCTACCGCAAGCAGGACCTGCCGAACGCCGAGGTGTTCGACGAGAAACGCTATTTCGCGACCGACACCGAGCCGCTCGTGTTCGAGCTGAACGGCGTGAAATACGGCGTGATCATCTGCGAGGACGCGTGGCATGCGTCGGCCGCGCAGATCGCGAAGGCGGCCGGCGCGCAGGTGCTGCTGATCCCGAACGGCTCGCCGTATCACCTGAACAAGGAAGCGGTGCGCATCGACATCCTGCGCGCGCGGATTCGCGAGACCGGCTTGCCGATGGTGTACGTGAACCTCGTCGGTGGCCAGGACGAACTCGTGTTCGACGGCGGGTCGTTCGTGCTCGACGGCGACGGCGCGCTCGTCGCGAAGATGCCGCAGTTCGACGAAGGGCACGCGATCGTCGAATTCGACGGCGCGCGGCCGCTGCCCGGCGCGATCGCGCCCGAACTGTCGACCGACGCGCAGGTGTACCGCGCGCTCGTGACCGGCGTGCGCGACTACATCGGCAAGAACGGTTTTCCCGGCGTGCTGATCGGGCTGTCGGGCGGCGTCGATTCGGCGCTGGTACTGGCCGTCGCATGCGACGCGCTCGGGCCCGAGCGCGTGCGCGCGGTGATGATGCCGTCGCGCTTCACGGCCGACATCTCGACCACCGACGCGGCGGAGATGGCGCGGCGCGTCGGCGTGCGCTACGACGAGATCGCGATCGCGCCGATGTTCGATGCGTTCCGCGCCGCGCTCGCGGGCGAATTCGCGGGTCGCGCGGAAGACGCGACGGAGGAGAACATCCAGGCGCGTATCCGCGGCACGCTGCTGATGGCGCTGTCGAACAAGTTCGGCTCGATCGTGCTGACGACCGGCAACAAGAGCGAGATGGCGGTTGGCTATTGCACGTTGTACGGCGACATGGCCGGCGGTTTCGCGGTGATCAAGGACATCGCGAAGACGCTCGTGTACCGGCTGTGCCGCTATCGCAACGCAACGACCGACTACGCGCTGCGCGACGTGATTCCCGAGCGAATCCTGACGCGCGCGCCGTCGGCCGAGCTGCGCGAGAACCAGACCGACCAGGACAGCCTGCCGCCATACGACGTGCTCGATGCGATCATGCGGATGTACATGGAAGAAGACCGGCCGCTCGCCGAGATCGTCGCGGCCGGCTATGCGCAGGCCGACGTCGAGCGCGTGACGCGGCTCATCAAGATCAACGAATACAAGCGCCGCCAGGCGCCGATCGGCATCCGCGTCACGCATCGCGCATTCGGGCGCGACTGGCGCTACCCGATCACGTCACGCTTCACCGAACGGCTCGATTGAGCGGTGCTGGGCCGGAGGCGGCCCGCCGGCTTACAATCGGGAACGCGATTTTTCATCCAAACGAGCATTGAGGGACAACCATCATGAAACGCATCACCGCCATCATCAAGCCGTTCAAGCTGGACGAAGTCCGCGAAGCGCTCGCCGAAGTGGGGCTCACGGGCCTGACCGTGACGGAAGTGAAGGGCTTCGGCCGCCAGAAGGGTCATACCGAGCTGTATCGCGGCGCGGAATACGTCGTCGATTTCCTGCCGAAGATGAAGATCGAGGTGGTCGTCGCGGAAGCGCAGGTCGATCAGGTGATCGACGCGGTGATCGGTGCGGCGCGCACCGGCAAGATCGGCGACGGCAAGATCTTCGTGTCGGACGTCGAGCGCGTGATCCGCATCCGTACCGGCGAAGAGAACGAAGCGGCCGTCTGAGCGCCGTGTCCGCTCGATTCGGTCAAGCGCGACCGAATCGACCGATCGGGCCACGGGTCGTACGAACCCGACGCCCAAGAAAAAACGGTGCGGATACCCGGTTGGGTACCGCACCGATACGCGCCTCTCGCAGCAGCGTGGAAAGTGTTGTCGAATCGTTCTTTGACGGCGCCTGATCAGAACAGGTGCTGGATGCCGGCGTAGACGCCGGTCTGGCTGCCGCCCTGATGCGGGTTGCCCGTCGAGACGGCCGTACCGGCGCCGTTCGCGTTCAGGCCGAAGTTGGCCGACGAGCTGTTGCGCACCGTCGCGACCTGCAGGTCGAACAGCGTGCGCTTCGAGATGTTGTACGAGCCGCCGACCGTGTAGATGTTCGCGTTGCCGCCACCGTGGTTCGCGTTCACGTGATACACGGCCGCGATCAGCGCCGCTGCCGGCGTGGCCTGCCACGTCACGCCGCCCCACACCTGTTGCGTACCCGTCACGCCGGCGTTCACTGCCGGGCCACCGCTGCCGTCGGCGCGCGATGCCTGGTAGGCCGCCTGAACCTTGAACTGGCCGAGGAACACGTTCACGCCCGCGAAGTATTCACGCGAGTAGTTGAACACGTCCGAGAAGCGGCCATTGCTGTCGCGCGTTTCGTCGTAAATGCCGCGCAACTGGAACAGCGAGTTCGTGTAGGTGACCTGACCGCCCATTGCACGGCCCGGTTGGCCGGCCGTCGTGTTGCCGTTGAAGCTGGTCGAGTTCGAGAACGAGAACTGGCCGTAGAAGTCGAGGCCGTAGAGCGACGGCGACTGGTACGACACGTTGTTGCTGGTCTTGTTCCAGTTGCGGCCGCGCACCAGCGAGGCCGTCGACCAGGCCGACTGGCCGAACGGGTCGAAGTCCCACACGCCGTTGGCGATCGCGAGTTCGCGACCCAACAGCAGCGTACCGTAGCGGTCGTTGGAGATACCGACGGTCGCGAAACGATCCCAGATCGAGCCGCTGAAGCCGCCCGTCATCGTGTTGAACGCGCCTTCGAGGTGGAACAGGATCTTGTTGCCGCCGCCGATGTCCTCGCTACCCTTCAAGCCCCACAGGCTCGTGCCCCAGTCGCCGCTTTCCGCGCGCACTTGGTGGCCGTTTTGCAGGCCGTTCATGTACTCGATGCCTGCATCCAGGCGGCCATACAGCGTGACGCTGCTCTGCGCGTGCGCCGTCACCACCCCAGCAGCCATCAGCGCGGCCGCGACCAAAGCTTTCTTCATCATCTCCTCCATACCCTGTCAAAAAGTCAACCCAGACTGCACGAGATGCCCGGAGCACGAGCGCCGGGCAAAAGCGGGATAACCAGGGAGACCTCGTGCAGGGCCGGTAAGCGCGGCACGCGGGCAAGCAGACGGAAAACCGTTGAGCGGTCCCGCGCAGCCGGGTCGGCCTGCGGGGTCTCCTTGTTGTGTCGTGAAGCTAAACTACATTTCACGAACTTCGTTTTGCTACTTTGGTTACTAATTTAGCAAAAATACAATTTTGTGGCGACGGAAATCGTTGTTTGACTAACCGCTGTCGCCAAATTGCCATGCAACACGGTGCGCAACAGGTGCCCCTAGGGTTCCTGATTACCGGAAAACCCTTGTCCCGCAAGGGAGACATGGATTCCGCGGGTATGGGTCAAGGATTGCCACTATTGACGTCGCCGGGGCGCCGGCGTAAGCGTGAAAGTCGCGAAATTGGTAAGTATTTCGTAATGATTCGGGCGATTGCCGACAGCGCCGATCGACGCCTGAAACCCCGTCCCGCAACGCGCTGCCTAGGGCCTGTTCCCGCTAATAACGGGCTTGCGCTGGCCCCCAGAAGGGCCGAGCGCGAGGATTGCGACGAAGCGAATACTCGACATATTCGCGAGGAGCATGACGCGGCGATCGGCCCTTCTGGGGGCCAGCCCCACGAATGAATTTTTCCAAACAGGGGAACGTGCCTTTCCGCCCGCATGGCGGCGTCGTTCGTCGTTGCAATAGCTACGGCTATTGCGCCTCCTCTCTTCTTGCCCTGCGGGCGGAAAGGCACGTTCGCAAGCCCGTTATTAGCGGGAACAGGCCCTAGTCCGGGTGCGGCCGTGCGGCGAGCAACTGGGCGCGAATCCAGCGATGCGCATCGGTGCGCGCATGCTTCGCGTGCGAGTAGACCTTCACCGTGTAGCGCGGGATCTCGAACGGCGCGGGGAAGATGCGGATCGGCGCCGCATGCCGCAGCGCCTGCGCGGCGCGGTTCGGCACCGTCATCAGGAGTGCCGACTCCGCGATCACGAACGGTGCGGCCAGCACGGTCGGCAACTGCACGGCCACATGCCGCGCGAGACCGAGCCGGTCGAGCACGTAGTCGACGACACCGCGCGATTCGTTCCATGGCGTGACGACCACGTGGCGGGCCGCCAGGTACTGGTCGAGCGTCAGCCGCCGCCGGATGTCCGGATGCGCGGCGCTCGCGATCACGACGTAGTCGTCGGAGAACCAGTCGAAATCCTCGATGCCCGGCGCGTCGGCCGCCGATTCCTCGTGGTAGCCGAGCGCGAAGTCGATGCGGCCGGCCGCGAGCGCGTCGACGGAAATCTTGCGGTCCGAATGGACGACGCGGACCCGCAGGTGCGGCGCCACGTGCTGGATGCGGGCGAGGAACGCCGGCAGCACCGCGAACGCCGTGTAGTCGGTCGCGGCGAACACGAACGTGCGGTCGCTTTGCGCGGGATCGAAGCGGCGCGCGCGGGCGAGCCCTTTCGACATCGCGTCGAGCGCGTCGCCGGCCCAGGTGGCGATGTCGTCGGCGCGCACGGTCGGCTGCATCTCGTTGCCGAGGCGCACGAACAGCGCATCGCCGATCGTGTCGCGCAGCCGGGCGAGCGCGTGGCTCAACGCCGACGGGCTCAACGCGAGTTCGTGCGCGGCCGCCGCGACAGATCGATGGCGATACAGCGCGTCGAATACGAGCAGCAGGTTCAGGTCGAGGCGGCGCAGATCGGGATGCATCACGTTCAGGTCTGGATGAAGAAACTGCACTTCCTGCAGGCATCGCGTGAACGTAGCATGACGATTCGAACGGCGCCAGCGCGGGGGCGCGGCGCCGTTTTCCCGTTGTTTTCCGCTTCACATCCGGGCCGGAGGAGGGCTCAACCCGTGCAAATCGATATTCGTTCCGCCACCGTCGCCGACGTGCCGCTGATCCTGCGCTTCATCACCGAACTGGCCGTCTACGAGAAGGCGGAGCACGAAGTCGTCGCGACGCCCGAATCGCTCGAACGCAGCCTGTTCGGCGAAGGCTCGCCGGCGCGTGCGCTGATGTGCGAGGTCGACGGCGAGCCGGCCGGCTTCGCCGTGTATTTCTTCTCTTATTCGACGTGGCTCGCGCGGCAGGGGCTGTATCTGGAGGATCTGTACGTGTCGCCGCGTTTTCGCGGCGCCGGCGCGGGGCTGCGGCTGCTGAAGGCGCTCGCGCGGATCGCGGTCGACTCGGGCTGCGGGCGTTTCGAATGGAGCGTGCTCGACTGGAACGAGCCGGCGATCCGCTTCTACGAAAGCGTCGGTGCGGCGCCGCAGAGCGAATGGGTGCGTTACCGGCTGGCGGGCGACGAACTGCGCGCGTTCGCCGACGGCGCGCCGGTGAGCACCGCGTAAACGCAAAACGGGCGCCGCGCGGCGACCCGCGGGGCGCCCGTTCGGGCGTGGCGCGTGGCGGGCGTTACTTGAGGCTGCCCGACAGGAACGCGCGCAGGCGGTCGCTCTTCGGGTTCGCGAGCACCTCGGACGGCACGCCTTGTTCCTCGACGCGCCCCTGGTGCAGGAACATCACGTGATTCGACACGTTGCGCGCGAAGCCCATCTCGTGCGTGACGACGATCATCGTACGGCCTTCCTCGGCGAGCTTCTGCATCACCTTCAGCACTTCGCCCACCAGCTCCGGGTCGAGCGCGGAGGTCGGCTCGTCGAACAGCATCACGTCCGGATGCATCGCGAGCGCTCGCGCGATCGCCACGCGCTGCTGCTGGCCGCCCGACAGATGCGACGGATATTGCTTCTCGACGCGCGGCGCGAGGCCGACCTTCTCGAGATACTCGCGCGCACGGTCCTCGGCTTCCTTCTTCGGGATGCCGAGCACGTTCACCGGCGCTTCCATCACGTTCTCGATCACGTTCATGTGCGACCAGAGATTGAAGTGCTGGAACACCATCGACAGCTTGGTGCGCACGCGCTGCAGCTGCTTCGAATCGGCCGCGCGCAGCGCGCCCGTCTTGTCGAGCGCGGTGCGCACTTCCTCGCCGTCGACGAAGATGCGGCCCGCGTTCGGCTGCTCGAGGAAGTTGATACAGCGCAGCATCGTGCTCTTGCCGGAGCCGGACGAGCCGATCACGCTGATCACGTCGCCCGAGTTCGCCCTCAGCGACACGCCTTTGAGCACCTCGTTGTCGCCGTACCGCTTGTGGAGATCGTCGACGAAAAGCTTCTGGGTCTGGGAGTTCATCAATAGTCCTGCGAAAACTTACTTGCCTTGCGGGCGCAGATACGCGAGCCAGCGACGCTCGGCCTGGCGGAACAGCCACACGAGCGTGAACGAGATCACGAGGTAGAGCAGGGCGGCGATGCCGAACGCGTGGAACGACATGTAGGTCGCCGAGTTCACGTCGCGCGCGATCTTCAGGATGTCGGGCACGGTCGCGGTGAAGGCCACCGTCGTCGCGTGCAGCATCAGGATCACTTCGTTGCTGTACAGCGGCAGCGCGCGGCGCAGCGCCGACGGCAGGATCACGCGGCGATACATCGTGAACGGCGACATCCCGTACGCGCGCGCGGCTTCGATCTCGCCGTACGACGTCGCCTTGATCGCGCCCGCGAAGATTTCGGTGGTGTACGCGCAGGTGTTCAGCGTGAACGCGAGCAGCGTGCAGTGCATCCCGTCGCGGAAGAACGCATCGAGCATCGGCGTGCCGCGCACGGCCTGCAGGCTGTAGAGGCCCGTATAGCAGAGCAGCAGCTGCACGTAGAGCGGCGTGCCGCGGAACACGTACGTGTACAGCCATACCGCGCCCGACAGCCACTTCTTCTTCGACACGCGCGCGACGGCGAGCGGCACCGACAGGCAGAAGCCGAGGCCGATCGACACGACCAGCAGCCACAGCGTGATCGCGACACCGGTGATGCGATAGCCGTCGGTGTAGAGATAGTTGCGCCAGTATTCTTGGATGAGTTCGATCATAGGTCAGCCTTGCGGACACCGGTCGAGTAGCGCTTTTCGAGCCACATCAGCACGAAGTTCGAGATCGTCGTGATGGCGAGGTAGACCGCTCCCGCGATCAGCGTGAAGAAGAAGAACCGCAGCGTGCCCTTGCCGGCGTCCTGCGACGCCTTCACGACGTCGGCCAGGCCGATGATCGACACGAGCGCGGTCGACTTCACGAGCACCTGCCAGTTGTTGCCGATGCCCGGCAGCGCGAAGCGCATCATCTGCGGGAACATGATCCGCGTGAACACCTGCCAGTTCGTCATCCCGTAGGCGCTGCCGGCCTCGAGCTGGCCGCGCGGCACCGACAGGAACGCGCCGCGGAACGTCTCGGTGAAGTACGCGCCGTAGATGAAGCCGAGCACGAGCACGCCGGCGAGGAACGGGTCGATGTCGATCTGGTCCCAGCCGAGCGCGTCGGTCGCCATGTTCAGCCAGATCTGCAGGCTGTAGAACAGCAGCAGCATCAGCACGAGATCGGGTACGCCGCGGATCAGCGTCGTGTAGATGGTGCCGACGCCGTTCGTCACGCGGTTGCGCGACAGCTTCGCGCCGGCGCCGAGCAGCCCCAGCAGGAACGACAGCGCAAGCGAAAGCACCGCCAGTTTGACGGTTTGCCAGGTGCCGGCGAGGATCAGCGGGCCGTAGCCTTGTAGAAACATATGTGGTCCCTGGTGTGGTCCCTGACGGTGCACGTCGTGCGCCGCGAAAGACGCGCCCGCCAAGCTGCGCGGAACGCCCCGTGCGTATCATGACCGTCCGCCCCGGCAACGGTGCCGGGCGAGCCCGTCGCGCGAACGGCGGGCAAGGGGGCGGGCGGCGCGTGGTTGACTGCCTGTACTGCCCGGACGCGGGGCCGCCCCCGCATCCGCTGCTGCTTGTCGGCGTTCAGCGGGCCGGCGCCGAGTAGACGCTGAACGAGAAGTACTTGTGCGACAGCCGGTCGTACGTACCGTCCTTGTGCATGTCGGCCAGCGCCTTGTTGATCCTCAGCTTCAGGTCGGTATCTTCCTTGCGCAGGCCGATCGCGGTGCCGTCGCCGATCGTCTTCGGATCCTTCACTTCCGGCCCGGCGAACGCGAAGCCCTTGCCGCGCGGCGTGCGCAGGAAGCCGTAGTCGGCCTGCAGTTCATCCTGCAGCGTCGCGTCGAGGCGGCCCGTGCCGAGATCGGCATAGACCTGGTCCTGGTTCTGGTAAGGAACGATCGTCACGCCCTGCGGTTCCCAGTACGCCTTCGCGTAGGTTTCCTGCGTGGAACCCTGCTCGACGCCGACGCGCTTGCCCTTGAGCGACGCGACCGTCGGCAGCAGCGGCGAGCCGGTTTTCGCGATCATCCGCGCGGGCGCGTCGTACACCTTGTCGGAGAAGTCGATCTGCTCGCGACGCTTGTCCGTCACAGTCAGCGACGACACGATGACGTCGTACTTCTTCGCCTTCAGCGCCGGGATGATCCCGTCGAGATCCTGCGCCACCCACACGCACTTCACGTTGATCCGCTTGCAGATTTCCTTGGTGAGATCGACGTCGAAACCGACGATCTCGCCGCTCGGTGCGGTCGACTCGAACGGCGGGTAGCTGGCATCGACGCCGATCCGCACGGTCTTCCACTCCTTCGCGAAGGCGCTGCCCGCCACGAGGGCGAGGGCGGCGCACAGGGCGGCCTTCTTCATTTCCATCCTTCTGTTGCTGACTTTCCGGGGGCGCTCGCGGCCGGTCGAACCGGGCGCCGCGGCGTATTCTAGACGGCCAAAAATCGCCGATCGGCGCTCTGGCGTTGGCGACCGCCGGAAGGGCGAACGCCAAAAGGGCGGTATTTTACCCGAACGCGATACCCGGAAAACGGCAATCCGGCGCGGTCGACCGATTCCTCGATTCGGCTGTTGCGGCAATCGAGGTATTCGCAACGAATATTTCGGCAATTGGGTGTGCGGGTGCAACGATGCGGTGCGCGGGCGGCGGATTGTGGCGCTGCCGGCCGCCCCTTACAGTGGCGGTAAACCCGAACAGAACATCTGCGCCCCGAGCGTCCGCCCCAATGTTCCAGATCCTGCGCGCCGAAGACCGCTGCCGCACGCACCACGGCTGGCTCGAATCGAGTCACAGCTTTTCGTCCGTCTGCCGCGACGGGCATGCGCCGGTGCGTCCGCCCGTCGGCGCGCTGTGCGTGCTGAGCGAGGACCGGATCGCGCCGACGCGCGGTTTCGGGATGCAGCCGCGCCGCGACGTCGAAATCCTCACCTACGTGCTGGATGGCGAGCTCGCGCACCGCGACAGCCTCGGCTGCGGTGCGATCGTCCGGACCGGCGGCATTCAACGGATGAGCGCCGGCACGGGGCTCGTGCACAGCGAAACC
>NZ_JACFYV010000112.1:0-20957 GCF_016759955.1 Burkholderia sp. KCJ3K979 | reverse complement strand
CCTGGTAGCTGTCCTGGCGCACGCCGTCGCCGCGGAAATAGCGCAGGCCGAGGTCGTAGGCGGCCTTCGGCTGGGTCTTCGCGGTTTGCTTGAGCGCGGCGATGCGCGGATCGTCCCGGTCTTCCGCATCGTCCCTTTTTTGATAGGAGACCTGATCTTTAGGGCGATCGGAACAACCTGTGTCGTCGCAGATCCGTACCGTGCTGGCGGTGACCGACGGGTCTTGCGCGCACGCGGCCAACAGCAACAGCAGCCCCGGTGCGAGTAGACGGCGATACATGGGTACTTTCCTCAAGTTTTATTGGCGCCGCAATTCTTCGAGCTATCCCACCCAGTGAGCTCGTACCTGGTTGCGCGCGGCGCAGCGGATACAATTTCATCCGCCAACGCCGACACGCAGTCCTAGGCTCTCTCAGGTTCTCTCTTCGAATCGTTCCATCACTATTTCATTGCTGCCGATTTTCACTGCCCGACCGGGGCCAGCAACGATCCCCAAACATGACGCAACAAACAATAGTGACGTGGTGAGCAATAATAATGGAGAAAAACGGCATGTCAAGGCCCTTGGCGTGTTTGAAGTTTGCGTGACACGTCAGTTTTGATATGCTCTCCCTCGCCAAAAACCCTGGAGACCCCATCGAGATGTCCACCACCGAGCAGGCCAACGTCGATCTCATCACCGCCAACAAGGTGCGCGATCTCCTGAACCGGAACGGCATTCCGCCGCGAAGTCACAACACGACGATCGCCAACGTGCTCGGGCTGAGTTTCTCGGTCGTCACGCGCAAGATGAAGGGCCTGATCCCGTGGAACCTGTCGCAGTTGCAGGACATCGCGACGCACTTCGGCGTGCCGCCCGCGATCCTGCTCGACGACAAGGGCACGCAGCCGGCCGCGGCCGAGATGATCGACGCGACATTCGTGATCGAGTCGAAGCGCTTTCGCTGCCGCGCCGCGATCTCGACGAAGGCCACCAGCCAGATCGAAACGGATTTCGTCGCGCTGCAGTGGCAGGGCGAATGGATCGTCACCGAGCGCGAGCACGCGCGCGAGGGCCGCACGTATCCGGTCGACGTGATCGAGCTGCGCTCGGCGCAGCCGAACGTGTATGCGGCGCGGATCGCCGTGGTCGACGATTCGCACGACGTCGCCGAAACGGTCTGTGAATATTTCATCGAGAAAGGCGTGAACGCGATTCCGTACTTCGACGGCGCGAGCTTCCGCAAGGCGCTGGAGGTCGAGGATTTCGACGGCTACATCCTCGACTGGATGCTCGGCGACCAGACGGCCGCCGAACTCGTGCGCGGCATCCGCTCGAGCGAGAACAGCGGCGCGCCGATCTTCCTGCTGACCGGCAAGATCTCGACCGGCGAAGCGAGCGAGGACGAAATCGCGCACATCGTGTCGCACTACAACGCGCGCTGCGAAGAAAAGCCGGTGCGCCTGCCGATCCTGTTCGCGGAAGTCGCCCGCGAACTGAAACTCACGCTGCCGGCGGCGTCGGCCGCGAACTGAGAACCGGAAACCGCGGCCGGAACGACAACCCGCTACCCGCACCACCAGACCGAGGGAAAGACATGCGCGTTTCAACCATCTGGATCAAAAGCCTGCTGACGGCATGCCTGCTCGGGATGACCGTCGCGGCGTGGGCGGCGGCGTCGTTCACGTTTACCGTCGACGGCAAGATCAGCAAGAGCAACCAGCAGGGGAAGATGACCTACGTCTTTTCCGAGCAGGCGCTGATGGCGCTGCCGCAGCATACGATCGTCACGTCGACGAGCTGGACGCCGAAGGCGACCTTCACCGGCCCGCGCCTGTCCGACGTGCTGAAGACGGTCGGCGCGCACGGCACGCAGATCGAATTTCGCTGCATCGACGAATACACGTTCACGATTCCCGTGTCGGACGCCGACAAATACGGCGTGATCCTCGCGCGGACGATGAACGGCAAGGTGCTCGGCAACGACAACTACGGCCCGCTGTGGATCATGTATCCGCGCGACCAGTATCCCGACGAGCTGAAGACGCCGCTCGGCGAGGCCAAGTTCGCGTGGCAGATCATCGGTCTGACCGTGAAGTGACATGACGCGGCGGCGATGGAAAAATAGAAAAATCATCCTGGTCCTCGGCTCGCTGTGGATCATGGGGTTCGCCGCGTGGGCGTTCCTGCTGTGGGATCTCCTCGCCACCTCGGTCAACGAGGGCGTGCTCGAGGGGCCGCGCGAAGGCGTGTTCTGGACCGCCGCGCAATACCGCAACGTGTATACCCGCTTCGATCGCCAGCTGATTCTCTACGCGACGCGCGAGGACGATGACTTCGATCACCTGCAGATGCAGCTCGACAGCCTGTCGGTGTCGTTCGGGTTCCTGCAGCGGCCCTCGGAAGTGTCCCAATACTGGCTGCGCATCCCGCGCGCGCGCAATGAGATCGACGCGCTCGGCGAATTCATGACGCGCCTGAAGCGCGAGGTGCCGCTACTGCGCGACTCGCCGAAGCAGGCGCGTCAGGTGATCGACGAAGTCAACGCGTACTGGCCGAAAGTCAACGGCCTCGCGAACTACTTCCGCGCGATCGAAATGGCGCAGCGCGATTTCACGTTCCATCAACTGAAGGACAAGCAGCGCGCGATCCTGATCCTCGGCATCGTGCTCGGCGTGATCCTGTGCGCGCTGTTCCTGCTGCTGTTCTATACGATGCGCACGCGCGACGACCTGCTGGAGCGGCAAAACGCGGCGCTCGATGCGGAGCGCAAGGCGTCCGACCGCGCGTTCGAGATGATCGAGGCGAAGAACGCGTTCCTCGGGATGGTCAGCCACGAGCTGCGCACGCCGCTGCAGGCGATCTGCGGATCGATCGAGATCCTGCTCGCGCGCCCGCAATCGGATGCGAACCTGAAGACGATCCGGCGGCTGCAGAATTCCGCGCTGTCGCTGGAGGCGCTCGTCAAGGACCTCACCGACTACATCAAGCTGCGCTCGACGAAGCGCGTCGCCGAACTCGATACCGTCGGCATCGCGCCGCTGCTTGCCGAAGTGCTCGAACCGCTGCGCGAGAGGATCGCGACGAAACGGATCACGGTCACGCAGCACGTCGAGCCGGCCGGCCTCGCGATCTGCTCAGATCGCAAGCTGCTGCGACAGGTGCTGTCGAACCTGATCGAAAACTCGGTCAAGTACACGACCGGCGGCTCGATCACGGTGGCGATCACGCTCGCCGATGCGCCGGCCGGCCAGCAGGTGAGGATCGCCGTACGCGACACCGGCGCGGGCATCGCGAAGCAACATCTGTCGAAGATCTTCGAGCCGTTCTATCGCGCGAACGACGCGGTCGGGCTGCACGTGGACGGGATCGGCATGGGGCTCGCGGTCGTGCGCGAAATCGTGACGACGCTGCGCGGGCATGTGGACGTGCGCAGCGTGGTCGGCGAAGGCAGCGAGTTCGTCGTGACGCTACCCGTCGAAGTGCCGGGCGTCGACACGGCCGGCACCGTGGCAGGCGATGCGCCCGCGCTGCCGCCCGTACCGGCGCACTGCGGCCGGCGCGCGCTGATAGTCGACGACAACGACAACGCGCGCGAAACGCTCGGCGCGATGCTGTCGGCGCTCGGCCTCGAGGTGGATCTGTGCGGCACCGGGCAGGAAGGCGCCGCGCGCTTCGGTACGGGCCGCTACGATCTCGTCGTGCTCGATCTCGAACTGCCGGACCTGAGCGGATTCGACGTGGCGCGGCGCATTCGCGCGATGGCGCAACCCGATGGCAATGGCAATGGCGATGGCCGGCGTCCGGCGATCCTCGGCGTCAGCGCGTATGAATCGGCCGCGCTGCGCGAGAACCAGCGGGTATTCGACGCGTTCCTGCCGAAGCCGGTTCACCTTCGCGAACTCGGCGCGCTCGTCGAGAAGCTGCTCGCCTGAGCGCGGCGTCACGCGTTTCCTACCGCTCGTCCGCTCGCTTATTCGCCGATCAGATGCAGCACGATGTCACGCCGGTGCGCCGCGCGGCGATGCTCGAACACGTAAATCCCCTGCCACGTGCCGAGCACCATGCGTCCGTGCTCGACCGGAATCGACAACTGCACCTGCGTGAGCGCCGTGCGCAGATGCGCGGGCATGTCGTCGGCGCCTTCGGTGTCGTGTTCATAGCGCGTGTCATCCTCGGGCGCGAGTGTCGCGAAATAGCGTTCGATATCGCGCTGCACCGACGGGTCCGCATTCTCCTGGATCAGCAGCGACGCCGACGTATGGCGGCAGAACACGGTGAGCAGGCCGGTGCGGATCGCCTGCTGGTCGACGAACGCGCGCACCTGCGGCGTGACTTCGACGAGCCCGCTGCCACGCGTATCGACACCGACGTGCGTAATCGCCTGTTGCATCGCCATGACCTCAGGCCAGCGCGGCGAAGCCGTCGGCTTCGATCTGTTTCGCATCGGCGGGGCGCACGACGCGCGCGACTTCGACCCCATCGCGCAGGAAGACCAGCGTCGGCCACAGCTTCACGCCGAACGAGCGGCCGAGCGGACGGCCGGGGCCGTCCTCGATCTTCAGGTGCCGCACGGCAGGATGCGCGGAGAACGACGCCGTGATCGCAGGCTGCGCGCCTGCGCAGATCCCGCACCAGTTCGCGCCGAATTCGATGACGGTTGCGCCGCCCAGTGCGTCGACTTCCGCGCGGGTCGGCGCGTTGGCGGTATAGCGTTGCTCGGTGTCCATCAGGCCCTCGTGTGCGTTGGCGGAACGTGACTGCACGCGCCGGCGCGATGCGGGCGCGTGCGGCCTTCGATTTCTTACTGTAGCGGAAAAGCCCGCGCGCTGCCGGCGCGGTCCGCGCGCATCGTCCGGAATGACACGACAAGAATCGGAGCGCCGCATCGCCGCGACGGGATCAGCATGGGAACCGATCCCGTCAACGAGGCTTCGACCATGAATGCGCCGCATTGCGTCACCGAACCGAACATCCTCTACTTCGGCACGCCCGTCGTGCTGGTCAGCACGCTGAACGAAAACGGCACGGCCAATCTCGCGCCGATCTCGTCCGCGTTCTGGCTCGGCTGGCGCGGCGTGATCGGCATCGCCGCCAGTTCGCAAACCACCCGCAACCTGCTGCGCACCGGCGAATGCGTGCTGAACCTGCCGTCGTCGGCGCAGGCGGACGCGGTCGACCGGATCGCGCGCACGACGGGCACGTACCCGGTACCCGACGGCAAGCGCGCGAAAGGCTACGTATTCGAACCGGACAAGTTCGGCACGGCCGGGCTGACCGAAGCGGCATCGCAAACCGTCACGCCGCCGCGCGCGCTCGAATGCCCGGTGCACATGGAGGCGGTCGTCGCGGCCACCTACGGAATCGGCGACGACACGCCCGACCTGCGCGGCCGCATCCGCGTGTTCGAGCTGCGCATCCAGCGCGTGCACGTGCATCCCGACCTGCTGATGGACGGTCATCCGGACCGCATCGATCCGGACAAGTGGTCGCCGCTGATCATGAGCTTCCAGAAGTTCTACGGGCTAGCGCCGCGGCAGGTGCATCCGTCGCGGCTCGCCGAAATTCCCGAACGCGCGTATCGCAGCCCCGACATCGAGCGTTCGCGCGACGCGGGCACGCTGGCCGGTAGCGCACGGTAATGAAGCGCGCGGGAGAACGCCTGTGAATTCGATACGCCGCCCTGCTGCCACCCGTGCGGCCGATGTCGCCGCGCCGGCCCGGCACCGCCTCGTACTGCCGGCGCTGTGCATCGCCGTGCTGATCGCGCAGATCGACACGGCGATCGTCAATCTCGCGACCGAACCGATCGGCGCCGCGTTCGGCGCCCGCGTCGCCGCGCTGCAGTGGGTGATCGACGCGTACAACCTCGCGTATGCGGTGCTGCTGCTCACGGGCGGCCTGATCGACGACCTGTACGGCCGGCGGCGTGCATTCGTGCTCGGCGCGACGGTGTTGAGCGGCGCGTCGGTCGTGTGCGCGCTCGCGCCGACGCTGGCGTGCTGATCGCGGGCCGCACGCTCGCCGGCGCGGGCGCCGCGCTGCTGATCCCCGCGTCGCTCGCGATCGTCCGCGTGCTCTGGCGCGATCCGGCCGAACGCGCACGCGCGCTCGGCATCTGGGCCGCGTGCGGCGGCATCGCGATGATCGTCGGCCCGACGCTCGGCGGCGTGCTGATCCACGCGTTCGGCTGGCGCAGCATCTTCGGCGTCGTGATTCCGTTCGGCATCGCCGCGATCGCACTCGCCAGCGCCGTCGTGCCGGAATCGGCCGATCCGCGGGGCCGGCGCTTCGATCCGGCCGCCCAGGTGCTCGGTGCGATCGCGATCGGCTGCGTCGTATTCGCGACGATCGACGCGCGCCACGACCCGCTGCGCGCGCCGCTGCTGATCGGGACCGGCGCGGCCGCGATCGCGCTGTTCGTGCGGATCGAACGGCGGCTCGGCACGGCCGCGCTCGTGCCGCTCGACCTGTTCGCGAATCGCGCGTTCCGCGGGATGCTGGTCGGCAACGGCGCGATGACGTTCGGCGGCTACGGGATGCTGTTCGTGCTGCCGCTCGCATGGCAAAGCCACCACGTGCTCGATGCCACCGGTGCCGGCCTCGCGCTGCTGCCGATGTCGGTGCCGTTCGCGCTCGTGTCGTTCGGCTCCGGTGCCGTTGCGGCCCGCGTCGGCGCACGCACGGCCGGCGCGGGCTGCGTCGCGCTGATGGGGCTCGGGCTCGCCGCGATCGGCATCGGCGCGGCCGGGTCGACGAATCCGCACGCGCCGATGCTCGCGTGGGCCGAGGCGGGGCTCGCGCTGACCGGCACGGGCCTCGGCCTCGCGGTCGGCTCGCTGGCCGCGACGGCCGTCGGCGCGGTCTTCGGCGTCGCGCTGCTGGGCGCGCTGTACGACGCGTGCGGCGGCGGCGCGTCGGGGCTGCGGGTCGCGATGCTGACGGGCAGCACGCTGCAGCTCGCGGGCGCGGCGCTCGCGTGGCGCACGGCCGGCACCGGCACGCGGGCCGGCGCACCGAGGCCGATCGGATAAGATACGGCCGGCCACGCACCTTGGCCCATGACCGAACCGACGGAGTGTTTTCAGTGATTCAACCGACCGAAGTATTCAAGGACAACCTCGCGCAACTGCCGGCCATCGACGGCATCGCGCGCATCGATCTCGTCGGCGCGAACGGCGACGTGGCCGCGACCATCGAGAACCAGCCGGGCAAGCAGGGCTCGCTCGCGGTGTACCACTATCTGAAGCAGACGTTCGGCACGCTCGACGCGAAAGCGGCCGAGCACGGCCTCGCGGTGTTCGCCGAGCATACGGCCGACGCGCGCAATCGTCCGGGCGCGCACCCGAACGTCGATCGTCTGCTGGCGATCGTGGCCGGCGGCGACGCACTGCGCATCGACGTCGTCGCGAAGGACTGAGTCGGCGGCGACACGCACGCGTGCCGCCAGGCGGCGCGCGCGACCGTGGCGGACCGGCGAAAAAGCGCTTGCCCCGCCCGTCCCACTTTCCCCAGAGACAACCAGCGTGCTTCCTTCCGTTGCCTCACCGCTCAGCCGGCATCTGGCGTCGATCGTTTCGATCGCGGTACTTGCCGGCGCCACGTTCGGCGGCACGGCATCGGCCGAGCCGCTGCGCACGGCCTCCGATATCGCCGGAGCGTCGCTCGTGCCGCTCGGCACGCTGCCGCACTCGCCTGAAAGCGGTTCGCTCGATCCGTTCTGCACGCAATATCGCGCGAAGTCGACCACGGCGGCCGGCCGCGAAGTCGCGAAGCGCGACTGGATCGTGACATCCGAGGCACCGCTCGGGCACTACACGGTCGTGAGCTTCGCGAGCGGATTCAACGCCGGCACGAGCGCGATCTGTTTCGCGCGCAACGGCAACCTCGGCGTATTCGACGGCGCGACGCTCGTCGCGCTCGGCTACACGGCGCGCAAGGCAGGCTGGCAGCTCGGCTCGGTCGATCGTCTGGAAAACGGTGCACTGCTCGTCTGGGGCGGCGACGGCCCCGGAGCGCCCGTCGGCGAGCTGCACGAGGAAAACGGCGGCCTGCGGCTGACCCGCGTAGCCGCCGAAAGCACGCACTGCAGCGGCCGCGCGGTCGTGCCGAACGTATACGGCAAGCCGCTCGACGCGGCCCGCAAGATACTGATCGCGCATGGCTGGCAACCGCTGCGGCCGCGCGAGAAGCCGGACGCGATGGACGGGGCTGCAACGCTCGCGAAGCACGGCATTATCGAAGCCGAAGCGTGCTCGGGCACCGGCGTCGGGTATTGCGCGCTGCGCTACCGGAATGCGGCCGGCGTGCTCGGCGTGACGACGGTGGGCGGCGAGCCGGACCGGCCTTCCGAGAACACCGTGATCGACTATCAGGTTGCCTGTCGCAAGCAGTGAACGGCGTGCAGGCGGCGCATGCGCAATGCATGCGTCATGCGATCCGTGCCGCCAGGCCATCGTCCGTTCGCTCGATTGACCGGCCTCGCGCGCCCTCCTACACTGAGTTCCCTTTTACGCCGCACCAGCAAAAGGGACTGCCATGATCGACCTCTCCACGCTCGCGCTGTTCTCCGGCGCGTGTCTCGCGCTGACCATCACGCCCGGCCCCGACATGTTGCTGATCGCGTCCCGCAGCGTGAGCCAGGGCCGGCGCGCCGGCTTCGCGACGCTCGCGGGCATTCAGGCCGGCACCTACTGCCACGCGCTGGCGGCCGCGTTCGGTCTGTCGCAGCTCTTCGTCGCGGTGCCGCTCGCGTATGACGTCGTGCGCTTCGCCGGCGCCGCGTATCTGCTGTATCTCGCCTGGAAAACGTTCCGTTCGGACGCGACCGCGCTGTCGCCGGTCGCGTCGCAACGTCGCCGCTCGACCGCGACGATCTTCCGCCAGGGGCTGACGACCAACCTGCTGAACCCGAAGATGGCGCTGTTCGTGCTCGCGCTGTTCCCGCAGTTCGTGCGGCCCGAGCAGGGTTCGATCGCCGTGCAGATTCTCGTGCTGGCGACGGTGCTCAACCTGATCGGGCTCGTCGTAAACGGCGCGGTGATTCTGTCCGCGAGCCGGCTGAGCCAGCGGATCGGCGCGCGCCGCCGGCCGTCGAAGGTGCCGCAGTATCTGCTGGGGTCGGTGTTCGTGGGGCTGGCGGCGCGGCTCGCGATGGCGGGACGGCACTGAGGGCAGCCAGCAGCGCGAACGGAACCGTGCGAGCCCCGACGACACACGAGGCCGTCAGCCGTCGCGACCGGTGCCCGAATCACGCGTGTCCATCACCACGCGCAACGAACCGCTATCGAGGATGCTTGCCGGCGTCACCGTGCGGCGGTGCCACGGAATCCGGCCGAAATACCAGATCCTCCAGAAGCCGAGCGGATGATCGGGATTCCGGTGCAGCAGCGTGTCGAAGGTCTCGACGTCGCCGAGCACGATCCGCGTCGCATCGCACACAACCTCGCGCACGAAACGTGAGCAGAACTGCCGGCGCGACGCGAGATTGAAACCCGTGTCGTAGACCACACCGATCCGGCGCATCGCCGCGGCGACGAGTTCGCGACGCTGCGCGGCGTCGAGCGGCTGCCTGAGCCGCGCGATCACGCATGCGCCGCGATCGGAGCGCGCGAGAACCCGCGACATCGTCGTGACGCGCGACAGCGGAAACGTGCTTTCGGCGATCAGCGTCTCGCCGCCGCGCTCGCCGACGACGATGCCGACGTGATTCGTCCATGAACGCGTCGCGCTCGCCACTTCGAGAAACGGCCGCACGGTGACGCGGATGAAGACGATGTCGCCGATTTCCGGTTCGGCCGGCAACGGCTCGGCAAGCGAGTCGGGAGCGCCGGCGGAAAGGAGCCGCCGCCGGCGCGCGCCGGGCGAACGGATCAGAAGCGGCTGGCGGCCCGGGTCGACGACCATACGAACCTCGCGCGAGTGGACATGACGCGAGCATGGCAGGCGCAGCCGCACGCCGCATCCGCTTCATATGCAAGGGCTGGAATCCGCGCCGCCGGGTGGCGGATTTCGATACTGGCGTGACACGCGAAGCGCCCGAACCCAGCACCCTTCAGCGCGTCGCACCCAGCGCCACGCGCAGCCGCTCCATCAACCGCGTGTAATGCCGCAGCACGTCGTCCTTCGACACGACATTCGCGGTCGAGAAACGCTCGGACCACACCGGCTTCCATTCATACGAACCGTGCACGCTGCGGTCGCCGTCGGGCGCCTGGATCAGCGAGCGGATCCGCGCGTCGCGGCCCGGCCCCGTATGCATCTCGAACAGCGCGTGGATGAACGTGTGATACGCGTCGTACACGTCGTCGTCGAACAGGTAGCGGTAGATGTGGAACGTGCGGTCGAGGTCGCGCTTCGCGCGGATCACGTCGTCCGGCGAGATGTCCTTCCAGTAGCCGATCCACGTGTAGAAGCACAGCAGCGCATTGAGCTGCGGCGCGACCGCGTCGTACAGCGCGAGCCGCTTCTCGATCAGCCGCTGGTTGGTCCACTGCACGAGCTCGAGCCGCTTCAGCCGGCGCGCGACGAGCCAGCCGAGACACGCGACCGACAACGGCGTCAGCACGCCGAGCACGAGCTTGACGATTTCCAGCGAATTCCACGGCGTATTGAATGGCTGCATGTAGGGCTTGACAGGAAAAAACGCATTCGCGTCGACGCGTAACCCGGCGCGCTACGCAGCGCCGCTCGGCCGAGCGCGTCGGCATTGACCGTTAGTTGCTTGCACATCGAACACCGCATGACCGTGCCGGCAATGCAGGCGATGCGACTCACTCCGTCAGTGTATCGGGCGATTGTCACCGTGCAATGCCGCTCATCGTCGACGCATCGTCACGCGCCCCGCGCGTCGCCCCGCTTCAGGTGGGTAGCGCCGACGTGAGCTTGACCTTCTGCATCGGAATGTCGGTCTTCACGCTGAGCACGCCGGGGATGCGCGTCAGGTATTCCATCTGGAAGCGCCGGTAATCGTCGATGTCGGCCGCGACGACGCGCAGCAGGAAATCGCAGTCGCCGGCCATCAGGTGGCATTCGACGACTTCCGGCATCTGCTGGACGGCCTCGGCGAAACGGTTCACCGATTCCGCGTCCTGCCCCTTCAGCCATACGCGGGTGAAGATCGTCAGCCCCTTGCCGACCTTCGCCGGGTTCAGCACGGCCACGTATTTCTCGATCACGCCGGCTTCCTCGAGGAGCCGCACGCGCCGCAGGCACGGCGACGGCGACAGCCCGACCTCGTGCGCGAGTTCCACGTTCTGCATGCGGCCGTCGCGCTGCAGCGCGCTCAGAATCCGGCGGTCGATAGCGTCAAGTTTCATGTGGCATCCGATTCCAAAAAATTCGCGTATCACGCGTTCAATGCCAAATTTTGGGAAAAATCTGGCGACAACGCAACCCGATTCGAGTCAAAAAAGCAGACAATCCCTCCCCCGAAGGAGGAGTGATGAGCAGTAGCGTTTCAACGTCGTCCGGGCTTCGCGACAAGCCCGCCTATGTCGCCGAGATGGGCCGCGGTTTGCGCGCGGCGCTGCCCGTCATGCTGGGTTTCGTGCCGTTCGCGCTGGTGCTGGGCGCGCAGGCCGCGCAGAAAGGGCTGAGCCTGTTCGAAGTGCCGATGATGACGGGCCTGAACTTCGGCGGCGGCTCCGAATTCGCGGCGATCCATCTGTGGACGTCGCCGCCGCACATCGCGCTGATCGTCGCGATGTCGTTTCTCGTGAATTCGCGCCACATCCTGATGGGCGCCGCGTTCGAGCCGTATATCCGCCGCCTGCCGCGCCGCCGCGCGTTCGTCGCGCTGTTCTTCATGTGCGACGAGAGCTGGGCGATGTCGCTCGCCGACGCGCGCGAGCGCTCGGCCACGCACATCAGCGTGCCCTATTACGCGGGCATCTGCATCGGGCTCTACCTGACGTGGATCTCGATGACGACGCTCGGCGCGGCGGTCGGCCCGACGATCGGCAACGTCGAACAGTACGGCTTCGACATGGCGTTCACGGCCGTGTTTCTGGTGCTGCTGCGCGGGATGTGGAAAGGGGTGCGCGCGAGCCGTCCGTGGTTCGTGAGCCTCGTCGTCGCGGCGGCTACCCATCTCGCGCTGCCCGGTGCGTGGTACGTCGCGGCCGGCGCCTGCGCGGGGCTGATCTCCGCGCTGCTGTGGGAGCCGCGCGATGCCTGAGCTTCCGGATTTCGGCACGGTCGCGACGATCGTGCTGATGGCGTCGACCACCTACTTGTCGCGCATTCTCGGCTACGTGCTGCTGCGCAACCGCACACTGAGCCCGCGCATGGCGTCGGTGATGGAGAACGTGCCGGGCTGCGTGCTGATCTCGGTGATCGCGCCGGCCTTCGTGTCGACGCGCCCGGCCGACTTGCTCGCGCTCGCGGTCACGCTGCTTGCGGCGACGCGCCTGTCGATCCTGCCGACCGTCATCGTTGGCGTCGTGTCGGCCGGCGTGCTGCGCTACCTGCTCGGCTGAGCGGTGCCGCCGGCCACCCCGGCACCGCATTCCACGACACGACGAACGGGCGCGGGATGCGCCCGTTTTCACGTCCGCGCCGACCGGCGCCACGGGCGCGACACGACGCCCCTCACGCCAGAGTGCTAGCCTTGTGGCTTGCGCCACGCCGCACTTCCCGTCTCATTGTCCTTCGCGAGGATCGCCCCGATGCAAGCAACCCGCCCGCTGTTCGACCGTGTCCTGCTCACCAACGACGACGGATTCGACGCTCCCGGCCTCGACATACTCGAACAGGTCGCCACGCAACTCGCCCGCGAAGTGTGGATCGTAGCTCCAGCCGAAGACCAGAGCGGCACGTCGCATTCGCTGAGCCTGCACGAACCGCTGCGCGTGCATCGCAAGGGCGAGCGCCGCTTCGCGGTGCGCGGCACGCCCGGCGACTGCGTCGCGATCGCCGTCAGCCACCTGATGAAGGGCGCGCGGCCCGACGTCGTGCTGTCCGGCGTGAATCGCGGCGCGAACCTCGGCACCGAAACGGTGTTTTCCGGTACGGTCGGCGCGGCGATGACGAGCATGCTCGTCGGCGTGCCGGCCATCGCGCTGAGCCAGGCCTTCACCGATCGCAACGCGGTGCCGTGGGGTACCGCACTCGCGCATGCGCCGGACGTCATCCGCCGGCTCGTCGCCGCCGGCTGGGACAGCGACGCATGCCTCAACGTGAATTTCCCGCCGCGGCCGGCCGACGACGTACGCGGTCTGAAGGTGACGAACCAGGGCGCCGGCACGCTGCAGGGCGTCGAGATCGTGTCGGGACGCGACCCGCGCGAGATCGACTATCACTGGCTGAAGCTCGCGCGCGCGCCGCGCGACGACGATGCGGATTCGGAAACGGTCGCGCTGGGCGAAGGGTATATCGCGGTCACGCCGCTGAAGTTCGAGCGCACGCACGATCAGGCGCTCGCACGGCTGCGGTCGAACCTCGGCTGATCGATCGCGCGTTCGAACAAACCCTGCGGCGGCGCATACGATGCGCGCGCCGCCGGTTCACCGCGTCAGCCGTCGCCCGTCACCCCATCAAGTCAGATTCAACCCGCCGTCGAGCATCACGATCTCGCCCGTCACGTAATCGGAGGCGACGAGCATCGCGACCGTCTGCGCGATATCGTCCGGCGTCGCCGCGCGACGCATCGGCGCGCGCTCGCGCCAGAGCTGCTGCGCGTCCGTCCAGTCGGCGGTCAGCGGCGTATCGACGAGCCCCGGCGCGACCGCATTGACGCGAATCGCCGGCGCGAGCGTGCGGGCGAGCAGCCGTGTCGTGTGATTGAGCGCGGCCTTCGCGGCCGCATACGGAATCGACGCGCCCTTCGGCCGCACGCCGGCATGCGAGCTGACGTTCACCACACATCCGGCCCGCCCGCGCGACGCCGACTCGCGCAGCGCGGCCTCCGCTTCGGCCACCAGCCGGAACGGCGCGATCACGTTGATTTCGTGCATCTCGCGCCACACGCCGGGCGTGGCGGCCGCGAGGTCGTCATGCGGAATCACGCGGCTGACGCCCGCGTTGTTGACGAGCACGTCGAGCCGCCCGTGCACGGCGAGCGCATCGCGGATCAGCCGCACGCGCTCGGCATCGTCGGCGAGATCGGCCTGCACATATGCACCGCCGAGTTCGCGTGCCATCGCCCGCCCGGTGTCGGCCGAGCTGCGCGAATGCAGGATCACCGCGTAGCCGTCGGCCGCGAGACGCCGTGCGACGGCCGCGCCGATCCCCGACGTCGAGCCGGTGACGAGCGCGACCGGCCGGTGCACGCGCGCCGCGCGCGGCTCGCCGGCGGCTTCGGTTTCAGGTGCCGTTTCGGCAATCGGGGCAGACATCGGCGGCAGCGGCGCGTCCATGGCGTGGAACCCAGTTAGTGGCGTTCCCGCATCATAGGCGACGATGCAACTGGACACGAATGTGATGGCGACAACGACAAGATCACATCCACGAAGGACCTAAAAGGACGTTCTAGTAGAACCCGTTCTGCCTATTGCGACTCTTAAGCGACGTACGGCCGACATCACCGCAATCCTGCAGGACTCATAGCAACTGCGCTCGCCCCGCACCAAGAATTTCGGCGCCAGGCAACCGTGCAGCACGCTCGTCGAACGTGAGTAGAGGTGCCCGACCAGCTGCACTAGCCTGACCGACGTGCAGGCAGTCTGCGAAACCCCCGCCATGCTCGCGATACATGTGCAGCGCACGTTCAAGCGCCCCCTCCGCTTCAAAACTCAGTTCCCGCGTCTCGAGCAGGGCCGTGAGCGCAGTCAGGATCTGCTGGCGGTCGAATTTATAGCGCGATCGCAGAACCCATTCGAGTTCGAGCATCACAGTTACCGGTATGTAGAATGCGTCCGCTTGTCCAGCCGAAGCGGAAAACAGCTCACGGACATGCGCGACTTGGTCAACGTCGTCATTGGTCAACCAACGCACCAGAATATTTGTATCAAGACTGGGCATCAAGCGTCGCCTATCCCCATGGCATCGATTGGCACACTTGTGATCGACGGTAGGGCACCTTGCAAATCAAGCAGGCTGCGGGTTTTGGCGCGCAAAATGACCGTACCGTCATCCAGTGGTGTGAAGACAATCCGCACGCCTGCGGCGAGGCCAAGCGCATGCCGGATGCCGGCCGGCAATGTAAGTTGCCCCTTGCTTGTAAGTGTGGCTTCGAACACGATATCTCCTTACTTTTCAATTAATTGTAAGGAAATTTGCCCATCTTCGCAATAGCGGTAGTGGTGAGCGAGAGGCAAACCGGTCAAAGGGTGAAGCCGCTACTGACCGCTCCACTCGAAACCCAAGTGACGGCGAGTCAGTCAACTTGATGCGTCCCCAAATAGCAAAGCCGCATTAGTTGAGCGCAAGCGGCGCGACGGTGTGTCGACACTTGGCGTGCGGCCAGTTGCCGTCACCGTTCCCCGTACAGGTAGCGACCGCGTTGCTCAGCGGCCCGTCTTCTCGCCGGGCTCGGCGTACTGCCGGAATCCGGCAAATGTGCGCCGAAATCAAGGCGACCTTGTTACGGCGTCCCTGCCGACTAGTTGATCAACGCCAGCGCCGGCGCGAGCGCACTGTTCGGATCCTGGCCGTTCCACTGGCCGACCCACGCATCGTTCGGCGTCGAGCCCATCACGAAATCGAGCCTGCCGCCCGCCTTCATCTCGTCATAGGTGATGTATGGCCGATGCAGCGGCGTGCCGTTCAGGCTGACCGACTGCACGTAGCGATTGACCGACGACGGTGCGGCGCCCGACGCCGTATGCGCGGTGATCGTGAAGCGTCGCGCACCGCCGAACTTCAACGCGCCGCCGGCGCCGCTGCCTGATGCCATCGGGATGTCGATCGACACCTCCTCGAACAGCGGCGTGCCGAAATAGAACACGCCGCCCACGGGATTCAGCGAATAGATGCCGAGCGCGGACAGCACGTACCACGCGGACAACTGGCCGCAGTCGTCGTTGCCGGGAATCGCCGCATCGCGCACGCGTCGCGGATCGTTCAGCGCGGCCTTCAGGCTGTCGCCGCTCAGCAATGCACGATCGCCGGCCGTGAGCGTCAGCGAGTACATGTCGTCCATCACCGTGCGCACGCGGTCCTGCGTCTTCGACGGCATGCCGGCGACGTCGTACAGGTACGGCAGGTGGTTCGCCGGTTCGTTGCCCGCGAAGAACTGGCCGCTGCGGCCGGTCAGGTCCGGGAAGCCCTGGTTGTACTGGAAGGTCAGCGGGTTGGCCGGATCGAACGTGTGGTCGAGCTGCGCGATGAACTGGCTTTTGCCGCCGAGCAGCGTGATCAATCCCGGGAAGTCGTGGAAGATGTTCCACGTGTCGACCCACGAATTCGATTCGGAGAAGTCGGTCTTTTCGGCGGCCGTCGGATCGAAGCCCGCGACCCAGTTGCCCTGCGCATCCTTCGGCTGCGAGAATTTCCAGCCGTTGTTCGGCGCCGGGTTGAACACGTTCCGGTAGTTCTGGCTGCGCGTCAGATAAGGCTGGTAGTCGGCCGTGCTCTTGCCGGCCGCCTTGCCGACCGCGGCCGTCGCCCAGTCGTCGAACGCATAATCCTGCGTGGTCGACACCGACGCGTTGTCGCCCGCATAGACGTAGCCGCGCTGGCGATACTGGTCGAAGCCGTGCGCGCTCGCGCGCTGCGTGGTCGTCAACGCGGTCCAGATGTCGTCGATGCCCGCGCTCGTCAGGTGCTTCAGGTACGCATCCGCGATCATCGGAATCGACGGGTGGCCAGCCATCGTGAAGGTTTCCGTTTGCGCGAGCGGCCACACCGGCAGTTCGCCCTTGCCGTTCTGCGCGAACTGCGTCAGCAGCGACTTGACCCAGCCGTCGACGCGCTCGGGCTGCACCAGCGTCATGAGCGGCGCCTCGGCGCGGAACGTGTCCCACAGCGAGAACGTCGACGAATAGTCGAAGCCCGGGTTCGCATGCTTGCTGGTGGTCGGCGGCGACGTCGTGCCGTCGTTCGACGAATCCATGCCGACGTAGCTGCCGTCCGCGTTGTTGTAGACCGTCGGCGCGAGCATCGTGCGGTACAGCGACGTGTAGAACATCGTCCGCTGGTCGGCGCTGCCGCCCTTGATCCGGACCCGATCGAGCGCGGCGCTCCACGCGCGCTCCGCCGCGCCGCGCACCTGGTCGAACGACTTCGCGCCGACTTCCGACGCGAGATTGGCCTGCGCATCCGTGATGCTCGACGGCGAGATGCCGACCTTCACCGTGACCGCGCCGCCGTCGCCGCCGTCGCCGCCGTCGCCGCCGTCGGCGAACGTCAGGTACGCCTTGAAGCCGTCCGCGCTGAACGCGACGTGCTGCGTATCGAACGGCTTCGAGAACCGCGCGACGAAATACGTCGGCTTGTTGTTCGCCCAGTTGTTGGTGAACTGCCAGCCGGCGATCGTCCGCGCGTCGACGACCTGGATCTTGCCGCTCGCGGTCGAGCCACCGATCGGGTTGTCGATGCTCACGATCATGCTGCGTTTCTGCGTCGCCGCGCTCGGGAAGTACGTGTAGCGATGCACGCCCGCGTGCGTGGTCGCCGTCATTTCCGCGAGAATCTTCGCGCCCTGCACGTTCCACGGCGTGTTGCCGCTGCCGACCGGCGCCAGCTTCACGCGGTAGTAGCCGGGGCTCGCGGTTTCGTCGTCGTGGCTGAACGACGCGTCGTAGGTGATCGATGCATCGGCGGCAACCTTGGCCAGCGTCGCGGTATCGACCGGCGCGAGCGTCGGCAGGAACCGCACTTCACCGCCCGAGCCGATGCCGGTTCCCGACAGATGCGTATGCGTGAAACCGGTAATGAACGGATCGTCGTACTGGTAGCCCGACGTGCGATCCCAGTTCCACGGCAGCGTATGCGCGCCGCCGGTCGTGTCCGGCCCGAGCTGCACCATGCCGAACGGCACGGTCGCGCCCGGATACACGTGGCCGTGGCCGCGCACGCCGCTGCTCCAGTCCGCGTTGATGTCGAGGTTGGCCGTGCCGATCATCGGATCGACGCTGCGCAGCACCGATCGCTTGTGCGCGCCGCCGTTTTCCCCCTGATCGTTCTGATCGCCCTGGTCGTTCTGGTTGCCTTGATCTTTCTGGTTGCCCGGTGCGTTCGACATCTGCGCGAGCACGCTCGCATCTGTCGCCCCCTGATCGCCCCCGCACCCCGACAACACGGCAAGGCACCCGATACCCACCACGTGACGTAGCTTCATCCGTTCGTCCCTCCCTCTCTCCGCGTCGATCCTGTCGGCAAGAACCGCTCTTCGATCCTCCCGCCCTACTGCGCGCCCGCCGCCCGCGGGAACGACGGCATCGCAGATGCATCGGTACCCCACGTTGTGGCGCTCACGTCGGCCGTCATCGCGTACCCCAGCGTCCCGCCCTTCGCGATGTGCTCGAGCGGCAGCCACGCGGCGGGCCACGACGTGCCGTTCAGCGTCAGCGACTTCACGTAGAACGAAGCGGAATCGGCCAGGCCTGCGCCGGGTGCCGCGATATGCAGCAGCCGGTAGCTGCCGTCCATCTGCCCAACGCGCACGTCGATCTTCTAGAACTGCGGACTCGACAGCGCGACGCCGCTCACGCCCGGCACCACCGGGTAGAGACCGAGCGCGGCCCACACGTACCAGCCGGACAGCGCGCCGAGATCGTCGTTGCCCGGCAGCCCGGCCGCGCCGGCGCCGAACTCGTTCGCGAGCGACGCATGCAGCACGCGCTGCGTATGCGACGGCGCACCGGCCCACGCGTAGACCCACGGCACGGCCATCGTCACTTCGTTGCCGACGTAGAAATACGGCTGCTCGGTGCCGATGTTCAGGTGCGTGAAGAACGTGTCGAGCCGCTTGACGACCGGCTCGGCGCCGCCCGCCTGCGCGATCACGCCGGCGAGGTCGTGCGGCACGTACCACGTGTATTGCTCGGCATTGCCTTCCATGAAGCCCGACCCGTCGGTGACCCACGCGCCGGCCGACGTCTTCGGCTGGATCGCGCTGCGATCGAACAGGTTTTGCCAGTTGCCGCTCGACTTCAGCAGCGTGCCGGCTGTCGCCGTGTCGCCAAGCGCCGTCGCGAAGCGCGACACCGCGAAATCGCGCAGCGCGTATTCGAGCGTGTTCGACGCGGTCTGGTTGTCGCCGCTGCCCGACGCCGGCACGTAGCCGAGGCTGTCGTAGTCCGCGCGGCTGCCCATCACCGGCGTGCCGGCGCACGCGGCGCCCGGCGCGGTGCTGGTCTTCATGACCGACAGCGCGGCCTGCGTATCGAAGTTCGTCGCGCCGAACGCATACGCGTTCGCCGTGATGATCGAGCCCGCATCGCCGGGCATCACGGCCGTCTCCGTGTTGAAGTACGCCCAGCGCGGGAACGCGCCGCAGGCCTTCGCATCGAGCACGAGCGACTGCACGATGTCGCTGGTGCGCACCGGATCGAGCAGCGCCTGCAACTGGATGAATGAGCGGTCGATGTCCCAGCCGGAGAAATTCGCATACATCGTGCGGCCGTTTTCGACCTGACGCGTCGGCGCGCTCGATGCGTCGTTCGACGCATAGAAATCGGGATACTGGCCGTTCACGTCGTTGAACACGTTCGGATGCAGCGACGCGTGATACAGGGCGGTATAGAACTTGGTCTTGTCGGCATCGCTGCCGCCCGTGACCTGGATCGCGTTCAGGCGGGCATTCCATGCGGCGCTCGCCGCGCGGCGCACCTTGTCGAAACGCCAGTTCCGGTCACCTCGCGCATCCGTTTCCGGATTCTCCGCACTGAGGTTCGCCTTCGCATTCGCTTCGCTGACGAACGAGATGCCGAGCTTCATCATCACGTCCGGATGCTTGCTGTCGACATTGAACGTCAGCGTGACGGGATGGTTGTTCGACAGCGCCGGCTTCGCCGCGAACGGCCGGCTGAATTCCGCATAGTAGTAGACGGGCACCGCATGTCCGGCCCAGCAGAAGCCGCCGCCCGCGATCGTGCCCGACAGCGCGCGATCGCCGACCTGGCTGACCGTGTCGCTCGTCGTGCCTTGCGCGCGGTTGTTCAGCACGGTCGGATCGATCGCGATCGTCGCCTGCTGGCCCTGCGCGAGCGCCGGATACGTGAAGCGCGCGAAGCCGGTGCGCACCGTCGTCGTCAGTTCGGCCTTGATGCCGTTACCGAGCGTGACGCCGTAATAGCCGGCCTGCGCGGTTTCGTTCGCGTGATCGAACGCGGCCGGCGTGCCGGCGTCGCCGGGCGCGAGCTGCGGCATCACGTTCAGATAGCCGCCATTCGCCCAGCAGCCGGTACCACTCAGATGCAGGATGCTGAATGCGTTGATCGACGCGTCGCCGTACCAGTAGCCGCCGGAGAAACCGGAGCCGTCGCCCTTGCGCCCGTCGTACTGCGCGGTGGGCGTCATCGGGCTCCACTGCATCATCCCGAACGGCACCGTCGGCCCGGGGAACGTGCCGCCGCCGAGACCCGAGCCGACCGGGTCGGCCGGCTGGTCGGTCGCGTAGTCGGTGCCGATCAGCGGGTTGACGTATTGGACGACGCGGACGTCGGCGTTTTTCCTTGCCGCTTCGCTGCCGTTGCCGCTTTCGTTATCGTTGCCGCCGTTGCCGTTCTCATTGCCCTGCGACTGCGCGGACGTCGACATGTTCGCTGCCACGGCCGACGGCGAATCGCCATCTCCGCCGCAGGAAGCCACGGCCACGCACAGCGCCAGCAGCGCCGTTCCCAACCCCCAGCTCCTCGACATCGCCTGTCTCCGTTTCGTTCTTGAATCAAGCCATTTGTTCGAACTACTGAGCTTTCTATCAGGACTCTTTTCGTGACTTGTCGCGCACCCGCGCAATCGGTCGAAAATGCCGGGCGCGTATTTATTTCCGCATTCTGGTATCCGAAAAAGATGCACCGACCTATCGAAATACCGGTACCCAGAAACAGACAATGGGCACCAGCGTGCCCAAATAAACGCGTTTTCTCTACCC
>NZ_JACFYV010000111.1:0-21008 GCF_016759955.1 Burkholderia sp. KCJ3K979 | reverse complement strand
GTCCTGGGTCCTGGCTCCCGGCTCCCAACCCCCGGCAAGCCGTGGCGGCAGTCAGCCCCCGAACGCGCCCCATCATCCGCCCGGCCGCTGCCGCACGGCGGCCGCGACCTGCGCGGCCCACACCGCGCACGCGGCTGTGCCGGGATGGAAGCCGTCGGCGGCCATCAAGTGGCGTTCGAGCGGCAGGTCGACCCGCAGGAACGTGCAGTCCGGTTGCGCGCCGGCCCAGCCGGCGAGCGCCGCGTTGAGCCGCTTCGCGCGCCGCCCCAGATACCACGCGAGCGGCTGCGGCAGCGCCGGGAAGCGCTCCATCGGCGGCACAGCCGACAGGATCGCGTGCCCGACCTGGAAACGCGTGGCGAGCAGCCGCACCAGCTCGGCCTGCTGCGCGAGCCAACGTGCGGGCGGCACGCCGCCCGTCACGTCGTTGACGCCGAGCGACGTCACGGCCACGTCGAACGGCTCGGCCGGCTCCGCGGCGAGCCAGTCGACCAGCTCCCGCGTGGTCAGGCCGGTGCGCGCGAGCAGTTTCCAGCGCACGCGGTGCGTGGCCGCCAGCGCGTTCGCCAGTTGCCCGGCGAGCGCATCGTGCTGCGTCGCGACCCCGACGCCCGCGGCGGCCGAATCGCCGACCACCAGCACGCGCAGCGGCGGGCCGTCACCGGCCACGCCGTCGCGCGGGCCGGCCGCCTCGGGCAGCCGCGGCGTGACGCGGCGCACGTAGCGCCCTTGTGCGAACAGCAGCGGGCCGAGGGCAGCGGTGGCGAACGGGTATCCCATGAGGTCGATCCTGCGGTGGTTGAAACGCATTGAAGCGGGCCGGCGCGGGTGCCGCCGGGGGAGTGCATATTGTGTCCGATCGCAGCGCGAACAGGGCCAGATTGGCCGAGCGGACAGGCACGACCACGCCGAACGGACAGGGGGCGCCCGCCCGGCAAGCCCGCGCGCCCCCGTCCGGCGGCGTGCCCGAAATACGCGCCGCCGACGTGTTAACATGCGCGTCCTGCCCCGCGTGTCCGCCTGCTTCGCCAGCCTGCCGCGCACGGCATCCTCCCGGCGTCCGCCGTCAACCAGCAACACCATCCGCCATCATGTCCGCAGGCCTCAATCCCGCTCAGAACGAAGCGGTGCGCTATCTCGACGGTCCCTGTCTCGTGCTCGCCGGCGCGGGCAGCGGCAAGACACGCGTGATCACGCAGAAGATCGCGCACCTGATCGAAGCGAAAGGCTTCGAGCCGCGCCATATCGCCGCCGTCACGTTCACGAACAAGGCGGCCGCCGAAATGCGCGAGCGCGTGTCGAAGCTGCTGGAAGGCAAGACGCTCACCACGCCGGGCAAGGAAGGCCGCAAGGTGCCCGTCAACCAGCTCACCGTCTGCACGTTCCACTCGCTGGGCGTGCAGATCCTGCGCCAGGAGGCCGAGCACGTCGGCCTGAAGCCGCAGTTCTCGATCATGGATTCGGACGACTGCTTCGGGATGATCCAGGAGCAGCTCGGCACCACCGACAAAGGGCAGATCCGCAAGATCCAGAGCATCATCTCGCTGTGGAAGAACGGCCTGATCATGCCCGACGAAGCGATGGCGATCGCCGCCAACGAGGACGAGCACCAGGCCGCGCTGGTCTACCGCAACTACGTGGCGACGCTGCACGCGTACCAGGCGGTCGACTTCGACGACCTCATCCGCCTGCCGGCCGAGCTGTTCGCGAAGAACGAGCAGGTGCGCGACCGCTGGCAGAACAAGCTGCGCTACCTGCTGATCGACGAGTACCAGGACACCAATGCGTGCCAGTACGAACTGCTGAAGCAGCTCGCGGGCCCGCGCGCCGCGTTCACGGCGGTCGGCGACGACGACCAGGCGATCTACGGCTGGCGCGGCGCGACGCTGGAGAACCTCGCGCAGCTCGGCAAGGATTTTCCGAAGCTGCACGTGATCAAGCTCGAGCAGAACTACCGGTCGACGGTACGAATCCTGACCGCCGCGAACAACGTGATCGCGAACAACCCGAAGCTGTTCGAGAAGAAGCTGTGGTCCGAGCACGGGATGGGCGATTCGATCACCGTCACGGCGTGCAACGACGAGGAGCACGAGGCCGAATCGGTCGTGTTCCGGCTGTCCGCGCACAAGTTCGAGCGGCGCGCGCAGTTCCGCGACTACGCGATCCTGTATCGCGGCAACTTCCAGGCGCGCATCTTCGAACAGGTGCTGCGGCGCGAGCGGATTCCGTACGTGCTGTCGGGCGGCCAGTCGTTCTTCGACAAGGCCGAGATCAAGGATCTGTGCGCGTACCTGCGGCTGATCGCGAACGCCGACGACGATCCCGCGTTCATCCGCGCGGTCACGACGCCGCGTCGCGGCATCGGCAACACGACGCTGGAAGCGCTCGGCTCGTTCGCGGGGCAGGCGAAGGTGTCGCTGTTCGAGGCCGTCTACATGGGCGGGATCGAGGCGCGGCTGTCGGCGCGCCAGGTCGAGCCGCTGCGGATGTTCTGCGACTTCATCCAGCGCCTGACCGAGCGCGCGGACAAGGAACCCGCGACCGTCGTGCTCGACGACATGATGGAGGCGATCCACTACGAGGCGTACCTGTACGACGCGTTCGACGAGCGGCAGGCGCAATCGAAGTGGCAGAACGTGCTCGAATTCCTCGAATGGCTGAAGCGCAAGGGCACGAAGCCCGAGACGGACGCCGTCGACGGCGAGGCCGAAGGTTTCCACAACGCGGACGGCCTCGCCGATACGGGCAAGAACCTGCTCGGCCTGATCCAGACCGTCGCGCTGATGTCGATGCTCGAGGGCAAGGACGAGGACCCGGACGCCGTGCGGCTGTCGACCGTCCATGCGTCGAAGGGGCTCGAGTATCCGCACGTGTTCCTGGTCGGCGTCGAGGAAGGCATCATGCCGCACCGCGGCGGCAGCGAGGACGACGGCCCGATCGACAACGAGCGGATCGAGGAGGAGCGCCGGCTGATGTACGTCGCGATCACGCGCGCGCAGCGCAGCCTGCACCTGAACTGGTGCAAGAAGCGCAAGCGGGCGCGCGAGACGGTCGTGTGCGAACCGTCGCGCTTCATCCCGGAGATGGGGCTCGACGAAGCGCCGCCGCCGACGCCGGAAGAAGCGCCGATGTCGCCGAAGGACCGGCTCGCGAGCCTGAAGGCATTGCTGCAGAAGTGACGCGGCGGCGCCGCGGCGCGCACGCTGGCGCGGCCAACTGGCGACACAAAAACGAAACCCCCGCGATGCAAGGGCGTCGCGGGGGTTTTTTACGGATGGCTGGGTGAGTCGTTACTTCGCCGAGTTGACCATGTAGTCGACGGCCGCCTTCACGTCGGCATCGGACGCGTTCGACCCGCCCTTCGGCGGCATCGCGCCCTTGCCGTGCAGCGCGTAGTTGTAGACCGTATCCATCGAGTCCTTCAGGCGCGGCGCCCAGTCTTCCTTGCTGCCGAACTTCGGCGCGCCCAGCACGCCGGCCGCGTGGCAGGCCTGGCAGGTCGACGCGTACAGCGCCTTGCCTGCCGTTGCCGCATCGGCGCCAGCCGGGGCGGCCGCGGGCTTTTCGCCGGCCTTCGGGATCGCGGCGATCGCGGCCATGGCGGCCGCGGCCTGCGCGTTCGACGCGTCGGCGCCCGACGCGGGCGCGCCGCTGGCGGGCTGCGCCGCGTTGGCGGCCGGTGCGGCCGGCTCGGGGAAGTTCGCGCCGTCGTTGTTCGCCATGTAGACGATCGCGCGGGCGATTTCATAGTCGCTGACGTCGTCGGGGCTCGTGCCGCCGCGCGCCGGCATCGCGCCCTTGCCCGCGAGGGCCGTCTTCAGCAGCGTGTCGAAGCCTTGCGAGATGCGCGGCGCCCAGTCGTCCTTGTTGCCGAACTTCGGCGCGCCGGCGGCGCCGGTGCCGTGGCAGGTCACGCAGACGGCCTTGTAGACCTCCTCGCCGGTTTTGTACGTGCGGGGTGCGTTGGCGTCCTTCACCTCGACCTTCGCGATGGGGGCGATACGTGCGGCGACCTGCTCGTCGGATAGCGCGTCCGTGCCGGCGCCGGAACGGAACGCATGGTTCGCGTAATTGGCGAACAGGACGATCAGGATGATCGGAATCGCGAACGACGCGATGATGACGGCAATCAGCTGCCCGGGGGTTTTGACGGGAGATTCGTGGGGTGCTTCGCTCATGCTTGCCTCGTCTCCATGAATAGGAATTGTGAGCGCGGTGCAACGGCAAAATGGCAGTCCAATGAAGCACGGACGATTATAGACGGAACGTTTACATCACGGCGAGCGGCGCGATGGCGCGTGTTTACCCGCACGCAGCGGCGCCCGGCGGCGATTCGGCGGGCAAGGTGGACGCGTCTTGGGAAACCGGGTATCCTTGCCGTCTTGCCAATCGTGGGCGGCCTGTATATGGGGTCGCTTCACTGTCTCACGCGCCCGTAGCTCAATGGATAGAGTACTGCCCTCCGAAGGCAGGGGTTGCTGGTTCGATCCCAGCCGGGCGCGCCAAATAGCCTGATTCCAGGCGTCGAATTTCCCGATCCGTTTTCCTGAAGTCGTCCAGGCGTAGCGTCACCGCACGGCAATCGCATCGTCATCGGCCGGGCCGTTCCCACGCTATTCCGCCGCCTTTCCGTTGTGCGAGAATCGCCCGCAACGACAACTCCAAGCGTCGATCGCGGCGGCCGTCCGCGCATCGCGCCGACTCCCGATGGCTGCCATCCCGTCTACCTCGACCGCAGTCGCTGCCTGCCCGCTGACCGATGCGCAGCAGGCGCTGCTCGCGCGTCTGTACGCGTATTCGCCCGACGATCCGCATGCGCCGCTGCCGTACAGCCGGCGCCTCGCCGAAGCCGAAGGCTGGTCGCACGACCACGCGCTGGCCGTGATCGACGAATACAAGCGCTTCGCGTTTCTCGCACAGGCGGCCGGGCATCCGGTCACGCCGTCGGTCGCGGTCGATGCCGCGTGGCATTTCCATCTGCAATACACCCTCGAATACTGGGATGTCTTCTGCGCCGATGTGCTGCGCGCACGGTTGCACCATATGCCCGGCACCGGCGCGCCGGACGAGGCCGCCGTGTACGCGCAGCGCTACCGCGACACGCTCGACAGCTATCGTCGGCTGTTCGGCTGCGAGCCGCCGGCATCGATCTGGCCGCGTCCGGTCGACCGGCAGGCCGAGGCGGATGCAGAGGCGCGGCAGACCGAGCGCATGGCCGCCGTGGCGCCGCGCCGCGCATGGCGCGACCGTCTACCGAAACTCGTGTGGCCGGCGGCGGCCGCGAGCGTCGCCGCGACCTGCGCATCGGCGCAGGATCTCGACGTGCTGGACTACACGGGACCGCAGTTTCTCGCGTTCTACGTGCCGGCCTGCATTCTCGCGTTGTTGCTGATCGTCGCGCTCCAGGCCATCGAATTTCGCATCCGGCGCTGGGGCCGGCGCACGCGCAAGGCTTCGTCCGGGCTGAGCGCCGACGAAGTCGCCTATCTCACCGGCGGCGAAGCACGGGTCGCGCAGGTCGTGACGATGTCGCTCGCGCATGCGGGCGCGGTCGACTTGTGGAGCGTTCACCGGCAAGGCAGCTACGTGAAGATCGCGGATCTGGAACGCGCGGGCCGGTACGACGACTACTGCGCGTGGCTCAACGAACAACCGTCCGGCACCGTGCGCTACGGCGTCTTTCGGGAGCGGCTTGCGAGGTACGCGCAGGAGGTCGTTGACGGGATGCGTGCGCAGGGCTGGTTCTGGGCGCCCGGCGAGTTGCGCGCGTCCCGGATGGCCGCGCGCGCGATCGTGCTGCTCGTGTTGGGCACGGGCGCCGCGAAGCTTGCGGTCGGTTTGAGCCGCGGGCGGCCCGTGCTGCTGCTGTGCATCTGCATGGCGGTGTTCGCGATCGCGTACCGGATCGTCGCTGGAAGGCTGACCGGCTTCGGGCGCGGCGGCGCCACGGCGGCCGGGCGCGCCGCGCTGCTCGAGCGCCGGAACGCGCACGATCCGCGGGCTGCGCGCAATCCGCAGCCGGTACGCGGGGCGGACGAAACGCACGGAGCGCGCCAAGCAGAACGCGACGATCCGGACCCGTTGCTGTGGACCGCAGCGCTGTTCGGTGCAGGCGCGCTGGCCGGTACCGTATGGTCGGCGTATGCAGGCCCGGTGCTGGCCGCGTCGCGGATGACGTCGGCCGCCGCGGCGAAAGCGGGCGGTGGCACTTCGTTCGACTCGTCCGACGGCGGTGGCTCATCGTCGAGCTGCAGTTCGTCGAGTTCGTGCAGTTCCAGCTCGTGCAGTTCGAGCAGTTGCGGGGGGTGTTCGTCGAGCTGAGCGGACGGCCGGTGTCGTTCAGCGAGGCCCCGCCACGCACGGGGTGACGGGGCCATCGCCCGAACAACCGCATGGAATGGGCTCAGATCGCCGCATTGCGTGCATGCATGCTTCGGTAACCTGTCAATCGACGCTCTCCGTGCCGAAACGGTTGCCCGGGCGCGACACGCGTCGCGCATGCCGGGCTGACGCCGTGACGGCCGGACGGGATGAATGTCCGCCGCTTTGCCCAGCCCTCCATGACGACGCCAGCTTCCGACGTTTCCGCGTGCGTTCAACACGCCGCGACCTTGTGCCAGAACGGACAGTTTGCCGACGCACTGTCGCGCGTCGCGCCGCTGCTTGATGCGCCCGCGGTGGACGTCGCGGCGCTGCACGTCGCGGCCGTCTGTGCGCTGGGCCTGAACCGGCTGGCGGATGCCGAGGCGTGGTGGCGGCGCGCGATCGATGCGATGCCGGCGTTCGAGCCCCCATACGACGGCCTTCACGCGCTGCTGCTGTCGCAGGAGCGCTTGCCCGAAGCCGAAGCGATCCTGCGCCGGCAGCTTGCCTGCGTCGCGCCGTTGCGCGCGTCGCACCATCACCGGTTCGGCAAGGTGCTCGAAGCGCTCGGCCGGCTCGACGAAGCCGAGCAGGCGTTCGGGCTGGCCCTGTCGATCGAGCCGCGGTCGCCCGACGTGCTGACCGATCTCGGCAACCTGCTTCGCATCCTCGGCCGGCCCGCGGAGGCGGAGCTCGCGTACCGGCTCGCGATCGCCGTTCGCGCCGATCATGTGCTCGCGCACGCGAATCTCGGCGCGATCCTCGTCGACATGCAGCGGCTGCCGGAAGCGGAGGCGGCCAGCCGGCAGACCATCGCACTGTGTCCGGATCATCCGGAAGCGCATTACAACCTCGGCGTCGCGCTGCAGAACCTCGATCGCTTGTCCGAAGCGGAAGCGGCCTATCGCGACGCCATCCGCTGCCGGCCCGGGCTGCCCCAGCCACACAACAATCTCGGCTGCGTCCTGCGTGCGCAGGGCCGCCACGACGAAGCGGCCGTCGCGTTCACCGACGCGCTGGCGCTCGCGCCGCAGATGGCCGAGGTGCACTACAACCTCGGCACGACCTTGGCGCATGCGGGCCAACTCGACGAAGCCGAACGCGCATACCGCCGCGCGCTCGACCTGCGCGCCGACTATGACGACGCGCGCTTCGGGCTGGCGACGCTGCTGCTTGGCCGTGGACGATTCGAGGAAGGCTGGCGCCGCTACGAATCGCGCTACGAGCAGTCGACGTTCGTGCACCGCCGGACCCGCGAGGTACTGCGGTGCGCGCAGTGGCAAGGCGAGCCGCTGGTCGGCAAGACGCTGCTCGTGTGGCAGGAGGACGGCCTCGGCGACATGCTGCAGTTCAGCCGTTATTTCGCGGAATTTCGCGCGAGGCGGGCGGCGCGGGTGGTGTTCGCGTGCCAGCCGGCGCTGCATCGGCTGATGGAGACGGTCGACGGTGTCGACGCGGTGCTCGATCACGAGGCGGCCACCGCGCAGGCCGCGCAATTCGATTACTGGACGAGTCTGTTAAGCGCGCCGATGCACGCGGGCACGACACTCGACACGATCCCGCCACCGGTGCGGTTCGTGCCCGATCCGGCACGCGTGGCGCATTGGGGCGCGCGCCTCGCTGCGCTGCTGGCCGGCCCGCGCGTCGGCCTTGTATGGAAAGGCAATCCGAAGCATCACAACGACGCGCACCGTTCGCTGCCGTCACTGGCATTGCTGACGCCGCTGTGGAGCGTGCCGGGCGTGAATTTCGTGAGCCTGCAGAAAGGGCAGGGCGAGGACGAAGCGCGCCAGCCGCCGGGCGGGCTGCCGTTGCTGCACCTGGGCTCGGAGCTCGACGATTTCGCCGATACGGCCGCGATCGTCGCGCAACTCGATCTCGTGGTGTGCGTCGACACGTCGACCGCGCATCTGGCCGCATCGCTCGGCAAGCCCTGCTGGGTGCTGCTGCCGAATCAGGACGTGGACTGGCGGTGGATGCACGACCGTGAGGATTCGCCGTGGTATCCGGGCACGGTGCGGTTGTTCCGGCGCGGGCGCGGCGAGAGCTGGATTCAGATGGCGGAGCGGCTGCGGGGGGCGTTTGCCGAGCATTTCGCCGCCGCATGCGTGACGGCGGACGAAATGGCGCATGGCGTCTGACATGACGGCGCGCGCGGCACGGGCGCGGCGACACGGCATACTGCGCGAAACGCGATCCTGGTGCCGCTGCTTATCAGTTCAATCGAGGCCCTTGTGGAAAACATCGTCATCGTCGGCTCTTCCGGTCACGCCAAGGTCGTGATCGACATCGTTGAACAGGCCGCCCGATACCGGATCGCCGGGCTGATCGATTCGTTTCGCCCCCCCGGCGAGGAGACGCTCGGCTACGCGGTGCTGGGCGCCGAGCGCGACTTGCCGCAACTGGTCGACAAACACGGGATCGCCGGGCTGTTGGTCGCCATTGGCGACAATCATGCACGCGAGAACGTGACGGCTGGTCTCGCGGCGCTCGTGCCGGGCTTGCCGCGCGTGTCGGCGGTGCATCCGGCGGCGCGCGTCGGCAAGGCGTCGACGATCGGCGCGGGCACGGTCGTGATGGCCGGCGCGGTGATCAACCCGAGCTGCGCGATCGGCGAAGGATGCATCGTCAACACGAATGCGTCGCTCGATCACGACGGTGTGATGGAGGATTTCTCGAGCCTCGCGCCCGGCGTCGTCACGGGCGGCAACTGCCGGATCGGTCGCGGCGCGGCGATCGGCCTCGGCGCGCTGCTGCGGCACCGGATTGCGGTCGGCGAGCACAGCGTCGTCGGCGCGGGTGCGGTCGTATTGCACGACGTCGAGCCGTACACGGTTGCATACGGCAACCCGGCGCGCCGGATCCGCACGCGCGCGGCCGACGAGCGTTACCTGTAGGCGCGGCGAGTCAGAAGGCGATCAGCTCGACGATGCGGCGGACCATGTCGTCGCTGAGCGCCGGATAGATCGGCAGGCACAGCACCTTGCGCGCGGCCTCGCTTGCGACCGGCAGGTTGTCGCGGCTGGCGGACGGCAGCCCGCGGTACATCGGAAATTCCGAAATCAGCGGATGGAAGTAGCGGCGCGCATACACATCGTAGTCGCGCAGCTTCTGGTACAGCGCATCGCGGTCGAGCGGATAGTCTTCGTCGACGAGGATCGCGAAATACGCGTGGTTCGCGACAGTCTGGCCGCCGAGCGGCACACAGCGGATGCCGCGCACGTCGGCCAGCAGTGTGCGGTACAGCGCGTCGATCTCGCGGCGGCGCGCGAGTGCGCCGTCGATATGCTGCAGTTGCAGCATCCCGAACGCGGCGTTGATCTCGCTCATCTTGCCGTTGATGCCGGGCGCGACGACGGTGACTTCATCGACGAAACCGAAGTTCTTCAGGTGATCGATCCGCTGCTTGGTCTTCGCGTCGGGGCAGATGATCGCGCCGCCCTCGAACGTGTTGAACACCTTCGTCGCGTGAAAGCTCAGCACCGACAGGTCGCCGTGCGCGAGCACGCTGCCGTCGGCGCTCCGCACGCCGAAAGCATGCGCCGCGTCGTAGATCACGCGCAGGTTGTAGTTGTCGGCGATCTTCTGGATCGCGTCGACGTCGCACGGATTGCCGTAGCAGTGCACGGGCATGATCGCGGTGGTCTGCGGCGTAATCGCCGCCTCGATGCGTGCGGGGTCCAGATTGAGCGTGCCGGGCGCGACGTCGACGAATACCGGCTTGATGCCGTTCCAGAGCAGCGAATGGGCGGTAGCGACGAACGAGTACGGCGTCGTGATCACCTCGCCGGTGATGCGCAGCGCCTGCAGCGCGGTGACGAGCGCAAGGGTGCCGTTCGCGAACAGCGACAGGTACGGCACGCCGAGATAGTCGCACAGCGCGCGCTCGAACTGCTGGTGAAACGGGCCGCCGTTCGTCAGCGTGCGGCTCTCCCAGATCTTCTCGAGATACGGGAGGAATTCCGCGAGCGGCGGCAGGTGAGGTTGCGTGACGTAGATGCGTTCGTGCGGCAGTTGCGCGACGGACGATGCGGGCAGGCTGGCGGTCATGATGGTCTCTCTCAATAACGCGCGGCGTTCAGGCCCCGGTCGCGGCCGGTGCGGTTGCCACGTCGTCGAACAGCGGCGTGTCGAATGCGGTGACGGGCTCTCCCGCGCACCAGCGGGTCCACATCGTGCGCAGCGCGGACGACAGCCCGGCCGCGACGACGGCCGGCCGGAACGCGGCGGATTCCCCGCAGCGCGCGCGCAGGCCGGCGCGAAGCGCCTGCAGCGCGGCGGTGTCGCGGCCGAGCGCCAGCGCCCGCGCGACGAAGTCGTCCTCGTCCTTCGCGATGTACGCATCGAGCCCGACGTGCTGCAGCCAGCCCGCGCTACCGCGCCCGGCCATCGTCGCGCCGGGGATCGTCACGGTCGGCACGCCCATCCACAGCGCATTCAGCGTGGTCGTCGACCCCGTATACGGGAACGTGTCGAGACAGAGATCGACGCCGTGGTGCTGTTGCATGTAGACCGGGATGTTCGAGCGCCGGTGGAATGTCAGACGGCCGACATCGATGCCCGCCGCAGCGAACCACTGGGTCAGGGTGTGTTGGTCGCCGGCATTGCCGATTGCGCCGAGCGCCATGCGAGCGGTCGGATCTGCATGCAATACGCGCGCCCAGACCTCAATGACGTGCGGGCTCAGCTTGTTCAGGCGGTTGAAGCTGCCGTAAGTCGTATAGCCGTTGTGCCGTGCCGGCAGCAGGTTGACCGGCGGGCAGTTGGGCGGCGGCATGAACGGCGCGATCGCCGGCAGCCGGACGATCTGCTCGACGAACTGGTCTTCGAACGCGCCGTGCGGCGCGACGAAGCGGTCCGACAGGTAATAGTCCATCTCGGCGAGGCCGGTCGTGGCCGGATAGCCGATCCATGACGCCTGCACCGGCGCCGCGCGCTGCGCCAGCGCGACGAGCCGGTTGCGACCGGTATGGCCCGACAGGTCGATCACGATGTCGAGCCGGTCATTGCGCAGGCGTTCGAGGAAGGCCTGGTCGCTCATGCCGGCGACGTTGCGCCAGCACGTCGCGTGGGCCTTGAAACGATCGGAGGTTGCATCTTCCTCGACGTGATTGTGATAGAAGTGCATCGCGATGCCGGTGTCTGCTGCGAGACGCTCGATCACGGGCACAGCGTAGGAGGCGACTGCGTGGTTGAACAGGTCGCCCGACACGAAACCGACCCGCAACTGGCGCGCAGGATCGCGCGGATTCGAGAACGCAGCCGTGCGCTTGCGCTTGTGGTTGTCGTACCGCTGGCCGAACTTGCGGTGCTCCGCGACGAGCATCTCCGGATCGAAGTCGCTGCTGTGCGCGATACAGAAGAGCATGCTGCTGTGGGTCACGTTGTCGGTCGGGTCGATTTCGATCGCTCGCCGCAGCCAGCCGAGTGCCTCCTGTGTCGCACCCTGTTCGAGCAGCACGAATCCTAGCGTGCCGTTCGGGGCGGCAAGGCCGGGTGCGAGTTCGACCGCACGCCGGCAGGCGGCGATCGCTTCCTCGGGGCGACGCAGCGCGAAAAGGACGAGACCGTGGATCCGTAACCCCTCCGGATGGTCTGGCCGGAGCTCAAGCAGGCGTCGGCACTGTTCGTCGGCTTCCGCAAGACGGCTCATTACCCGCAGCGTATCGGCTAGCAGGATGCGCACGAGCACTTCGTCCGGCAGCAATTCGACCGCGCGCAGACCGGCGTCGATCATCTCTGCATAGCGACCGTCCTTGTGCAACGATGCGGACAGCGCGCGCCAGCATGCGCCGTCGTCCGGATAATCGGCGGCAAGCCGTTGCGCAAGCGTAGTAGCTTCCGCGTACTTGCCTTTGCCGAAAAGCGCGGCGTGCTTCTGGAGCAAATTCTGTGGGGCTCGGGGCGCCGGTTTGCCGGCGCTCTCGCGCACTGGCGCAGTGGCTGCGGTTTCCTTGATGATCGCCGCTTCGATGTCACTGGAGGCTGCAGTTGCGGCCGCTGCGGTCGGGAGCACCGAATCGGGCATCGCCATTTGCGCGATCAGCCCATCGAGTGCGGGGCCGCGCACACCGCGCTGCTGCGCGAGCTCGACGGCGATCCACGCCGCGGGTGTCTGCCCGCTGCGGTGCAGTGCATGGATGTAGCTGACCCAGTAGTAGCCGTTGGTCGGATTCGCGCCGAGCGCGGCTTCGAAATGCGGCACCGCGTCGGCCGGTTGACCCGTATCGACCAGCAGCACCGCGAGGTTGTAATGCGCGTCGCCGTGCGCGGGCACCGCGTCGAGGATGGCCTCGTACAGTGCCCGGGCGTCATCGAACGCGCCGCTGCGCTGGCGCTCGAGCGCGTTGTCCATGACGAGCGCAATGTCCTGCGCAAGCTGCTGTTCGGGCGTGAGCGGGGCGGAGGCGGGCAGTTCGGTCGAGAACATGATGAAATCTGCGGAAAGTCGGTCGATACCATTATGGGTAGCGTGCCGTCGCGCCGATGCCGCGAGGTGACGGGAAAAGCCCGGTCAGTTTGGCCGATTGAGCGGTCGGCCGAGGCCGGGACGGTGCGGCTGGCGGCGCCCAAAAAAACGCCCGCACGAGGCGGGCGGGGAGGCGAACGAGCACGCCCTCACATCAGCGTGTAGTTCTTGTTGTCGGATTGGCGGCGCGTGCGTATCGAGCACGCCGCGCGGCGGGTCTTAACGGTTCGCGATGCTCTGGTACTGGCCGACGGCCTGCACGCGGCTCATTGCCGCCTGGTATTCGTCGGTCAGCTCCTGCTGCGCGCGTTGCGCGTCGGCGAAGATCCGGTCGTTGCTGGCCTGCATGCGGCGGATCGCGGCGATGCCGACGGGCGGCTGGTCGGTGGAGAGCAGCGCGACGAGCGACCCGCGCGCATCGACGAGGCGCACGGCCTCGATCCAGTCGGCCATCGCGGCCGCGTGTTCGATCGCATCGGTGAACGCGTCGATCTGCGCAATCAGTTCGGTCTGTTCCATCTGGGCTCTCCTGTCCGGCTAGCGGTCAGCTCTTGTTGTTCGCCAGCGCGCCGCCGCTGTTCGCGCCGCCGAACAGCTGGGTCAAGTATTGCGAGTTGCTGTTCATCGTCGCCATCAGCGTGTTGAGCGCGGTGAACTGCGCCTGGTACTGGCTCGTGAGCTGGGCTGCGTAGTTCGACAGCGTCGTCTGCTGCTGGGCGACGTTCTTCAGATCGTTGCTGAGCGCGGTAGTACGCGCGGCGATCAGTCCGTTCGTCTTCGTGTAGTTCGTGATGTTCGTCGTCAACTGCTCGCCGATCCCGTTGGTCGAGTTGAACAGCGACGCGACACCCGTCGGATTGTTCTGCAGCGCGCCGTTGAGCGCCGTGCTGTCGACCTTCAGCGTGCCGTCGGCCTGCAGCGTGACGCCGATCGACGCGAGGTTGACCGTCGAGCCGTTGCTGGTCACGCCGCTCGCGACGATCGACGCGAGTGCGTTCTTGATCGTGTTCAGCGTCGAGTCGCCGAGCAGCGGGCCTTGCGACGACGCGCCGGACGTGAAGCTCGACAGCGAGCCCATCGTCGTGACGAGCGTGTTGTAGAGCGTCGCGAAATTGTTGATCGCGGCGGCCTGGGATTTCGTGTCGGTCGCGACCGTCAACGTTTGCGGCTGCGTGGCGCTGACGGCGGCGCTGGTCAGGTTCAGCGTGACACCGGTGATCGCGCTCGTCACGGTGTTGCTCGCGCTGGTGCCGGCGATCCCGTTGATCGTGAAGGCGGCGTCTTGCGCGGCGGTGCTTTGTTTCCACGCTGCGCCGCTATTCGCGGACGTGATCGTCGACTGGCCGCCCGTCGTGCTGGCCGTCGACGTGACGCCGAGGCTGGACAGGCCGTTGTCGCCGGCGACGTTGCTGAGCGCGACGCCGATCGTGCTCGCCGCGCCGGTCGGCGTCGAGCTGAGCACGAGGTGCGCGCCGTCGCTGCCGTTGACGACCGACGCGACGATGCCCGGGTTCCCGGTCGCGGAGTTGATCGCGGCGGCGATGCCGGACAGCGTGTTGTTGGTGCCGTTCACATCGACCGAGAACGACTGGCTGCCGAGCGACAGCGTCATCGTGCCGGTGCCGAGCGCGGTCGACGCGCCGAACGCGGCCGACGACAGCGACTGCGACGTCGCGATCTGCGTGACGCCGACCGAATAGCTGCCCGCCACTGCGCCGGCGCCCGCGGTCGCGGTGAGGCCGGTGCCGCTCGCGGTCGCGGTGAAGGTGTTCTGCAGCGAGCCGTTCGACAGCGTCGTGAGGCTGGCCTGCAGTGCGCTCAGCGCGGCCGACAGCGCGCCGTACGCGGAAATCTGGGTGTTGTCGCTGCTTTGCTGCGCGTTGAGCGCGGCGGCCTGACCGGCGGTTTTCGCATTGACGAGAGCCGTCACGAGCGAGTTGACGTCCATCGACGAGTTGCCGGTCGAACCGCTGATGATCGATTGGGCAGCCTGCTGCAGCGCGCTGTTGGCTGAGTTGTTGGCGGCGGTGACGGCGGGATTGATCGTCGACATCGTAGTGCTCCGTGCGGCGGATGATCCGTGGAATTCTGGGTGAAGACCTGACGGCGGGGCAACGCCCCGCGCGCCAAGTGCCTGCGGCCGGGCCGCGCGTTATGCGGGGCCCGGCCGTGGGTTGCTACGCGATTACTGCAGGAGCTTCAGGACCTGCTGCGGCAGCGAGTTCGCCTGTGCGAGCACCGAGATGCCTGCTTGCTGCAGCACCTGGTTCTTCGACATGTTCGCGGTTTCCTGCGCGAAGTTCGCGTCGGTGATCTGCGACTGTGCCGACGACAGGTCGGTCGATTCTGCCTGCTGCGACGTGGCGATTGCCGTGAAGCGGTTTTGTGCCGCGCCGAGTGCCGCCTGCACGTTGTTCACCGTCTGCAGCGCGTTGTCGATCGACACCATCGCGACGTTCGCACCGCTGACGGTGCTGATGTCGAGGTTCGACACGGTTGCCGGCTTGTTGACGGCGTTGATTTGGGCAACTGCGTTCGAGATCGCGGTGAGCGATGCCGACGACATGCTGCTGCTGGTTGCGCTCGAGCTGATCGCGATCTGCGTGACGGTCGTGCCGTTGGATGCAGCAGCGGTCGACGTCGTAAAGATTGCCGATGCCGTTGCGCCCGTGATCGCCGTGCCGTTCTGGTCGGTGAACGTGAAGCCGCCCTTGCCGTCCGACGTCACGTTGACTGCCGTGATCACTGCACCCGACGACGTGTATTTGCCGGCGGAGTCGAGGCTCAGGCCCGTGACCGTGCCGACCGTCTGGCCGCTCTGAACGACGCCGCCGCCGATCTGCGCCGCCGACATGCTTTGGCTCAGGTCCAGCGAAATCGTCTGGCCGACGTTCGCGCCGACCTGGAACGACACGATGCCTGCGTTGCCGTTCAGAATGTTCGTACCGTTGTACGTCGTTTGCGACGCGATACGGTTCACTTCCTGGATCTGCTGCGAAACTTCCTGTTGCAGCGCGGCTTGGTCGGTCGTGGACATCGTGCCCGTCGACGCCTGGACGGCCAGCTGGCGGATACGCTGCAGGCTGTTCGTCAGCGACGACAGTGCGCTCGAAGCCGTCTGGATCATCGACACGCCGTCGTTGGCGTTCGAAACGCCCTGGTTCAGACCGTTGATCTGGGTCTGCATCCGGGTCGAGATCGCGAGGCCTGCTGCGTCGTCCGCTGCGCTGTTGATGCGCTTGCCCGACGACAGGCGCGTGATGGCCTGGGACAGGGCGTTTTGCGAGCCGTTGAGGTTCTGCTGTGCAACCAGCGAGTTGATGTTGCTGTTAATTCCGAGCATGGAAAATCTCCTGTTTAAGCCGAAAGCCCTGGAAAGCCGTTTTGGCGTCGGCGGAAGCACTCGTTCATTGCTGGCCGCCTCAGAGCAGGATTTCGGCGCACCAAAACAAAACTTGAGGGGCACTTGGAGATTCGGCCCGATTTTTTATCCTTCTTTGTCATTTCGGACCGCCCCGGCGCGACGCCGGATTAAACGGGGGCAGAAACCGGCCCGATGCGGCTCCGCCACTCAGTCGTGACGCTGTGCACACACGACCGACAAAAGGGTGGTTTTGTCTGTGATTCCCTGCTATGATGGCGGGCTGAATTGAGATTTTCTGTCACGCCTTTGCCGGTTTCGGCATGTCTGCTGGCAGTCAAACGCGGCGCTGCACGCGGTTGTGAAGCGTACTCGCGGTGCTTTCCGCCTCTCTTTTCCGGCCTCCGAGGCCGTATTTCCGCTCGTTTCGCCTGTTGTGGGAACGCTCGGATGGCCGGTGCGTGGCGCTTGGCCGCTACGTTTTTGACCGTTTAAGCAATTTAGGAACGACATGACGACGATTCTTCTGAAAGAAAACGAGCCGTTCGAAGTGGCGATTCGCCGCTTTCGTCGCGCTATCGAAAAAAATGGCCTGATCGCTGAACTGCGTGAGCGCCAGTCTTACGAAAAGCCGACCGCAGTCCGCAAGCGCAAGAAGGCAGCAGCCGTCAAGCGCCTGCACAAGCGCCTGCGCAGCCAGATGCTGCCGAAGAAGCTCCACTAAGAGCGTCTGACGGTTCGCCGCGAAACGGCGGAGTGTGCCTCGAAAGAGGCCGCTCCGCCGTTTTGCTTTTGCAGGCCGGGAAAATCCCGAGGCTGCGGCGGCCGACGGGCCGCGCGGCGGCGCCGGCCGGAGGCTTGCGGTATGCAGCCGCCGGCCGCTGCGTTCAGAAGTCGATCTTCGCGCTCAGGCTCACCGTGCGCGGATCGCCCGGCTTCACGTAGTCCGCGTACTGGTATTCCCAGTAACGGCGGTTCAGCACGTTGTCGATCGATGCGCGCAGCGTCACGTCGTGGCGGCCGACCCGCGTCAGGTAGCGCGCGCCGGCGTTGACGACGAGAAAGCCCGGCGCGTCGAGGCCGCCGGCCGCGCGCAGCGGCGTCGCGCCGGTGAATTTCGCGTCGACGCCGAGCGTCAGCCCCGGCACGCCCGGCACCGCATAGCCGAGGTCGCCCGCGAGTACGAAGCGCGGCGCGCCGGCGACACGGTTGCCGTTGTTGCCGATCCCGTTCGCGTACCAAGCGTCGAGCAGCATCGCATCGACGCCCGCGTTCCAGTGCGCGCCGAATTTCGCGCGCGCGCCGACCTCGATCCCCTGAATGATCGATTCGCCATCCTGCACGTAGACGTTCGCGGCGTTCGCATATTCGGCGCTGCGCTCGATGCGGAACAGCGCGGCCGTCGCACTCCAGCGCGCGTGCTCGCTCTTGATCCCCAGCTCGTACTGCTTGCTGCGCAGCGGCTTGAGCACCTGGCCCGCGTTCGCGTAGACGTCGTTCACGCGGCTGCCGGGCTCGAGCGACTCGGCGTAGCTCGCGTACGCGGTGGTCGTCGGCGCGAGCTTGAACATCACCGCGAAAGTCGGCGTCACCACGCCGTTCTGGCGGTAACCGGGGTCCTCGGGGCCGCTTGCCTGGAATGCGCGCTGCTCGTAGTTCATGTAGCGCACGCCGGCCAGCACCGACCAGCGCTCGGTCAACTGCACGGTGTCGCTCGCGAACAGCGATTTCTGCACGATCTCGCTCGTGCGGTACTGGATGAAGCCGTGCGGACTCTCGTAGCGGTACGGATTCGGCGCATAGAGGTTGCCGGCGCCCAGCGGCACGAACACGCTGTTCGCCGAATAGTCGTTCGCCTGCTTCTGCCACGACGCGCCGAGCACAATCTGGTGGCTGACGGGGCCCGTGCGCACCTTGCCCTCGACCATCGCGCGCCATTGGCTGAAGCGGTGATCCTCCATGCCGACGTAGCGGCTGTCGGTGTAGTTGCCTGCGGCGTCCTGCAGGTACAGGGTGCTTTCGTTACGCCGGCGAGTGGCCTTGCTGTAGCTGTACGCGACGTCGAGCTGCCAGTCCGGCGCGAGCTGGTATTGAAGCCCGGCCGTATAGAGCTGCAGGTTCGTGTTCAGGTACTGGTCCTTGCCGCCCAGGTTCGTCGACCCGCCGCTGATCGTGGCGGGCAGTGCGCCACCCGGATAGCTGCCGGTGAAGATCGACGGCGTCTGGCCGGTCGTGCGGCGATCCTGGTACAGCGCACCGAACGACACGGAGAGGTCGCGCGTCAGGTTCGCCTGCAGCGCGAGCGACACGCTGTCCCGGCGGATGTTGCCGTCGTTGTACGTCTTGCCTTCCTCGTGCGTCGCATTCAGCCGCGCGCCGAACATGTCGTTCGGCCCGAAGCGCTGGCCGAGATCGACATGCTCCGTCCACACGTTGGTGCTGCGGTAGCTGACATCGACGCTGCGCACCGGCTCGGCGCCCGGCTGCTTCGTCACGTAGTTGACGACGCCGCCCGGCGTCACGAAGCCATACAGGAAGCCGCCGAGCCCCTTCAGCAGTTCGACGCGCTCGAGCTGCTCGTACGGCATCGTGATGCCGTACGTGACAAACGGCAGCCCGTCGATCTTGTAGCCGTTCTGCCAGTCGAGCTGCATGCCGCGCACGGTCATGTAGCTGGCCCACGCGCTGTACGCGCCGCTGTTGTCGGACGCCGACGCGTCGTTCGCGAACACGTCGCCGAGCTTGTACGGCTGGCGTGCCTCCAGTTCTTCAGACGTGACGATCGTCGTCGAGAACGGCGTGTCCAGCTGGCGGCGGGTGCCGAGTGCACCGGTCGAGATCGTGTCGGTCAAGTGTTGGGGTGAATCGTGCGCGGCCGTGATGTTCAGGGCAGGCAGGACCGCGGCGTCGCCGGATGAATCGTCCGCATGCGCGAGCGAGGCGGCAAGGCAGGCGAGGGCGGCGGCCACGCGGCGTGGACGGACAGGAGGGCGGGCAAGGCTGACGGTCATGGCGAGCGAGCAAAAATGCGAGTAAGAATCATTCGCATTGCGTTAAAATGTCGCGCATCGTATCAAAACCCGCCCACCGCGCAACAATTCCATGCCGCGTACAAGGGCATCCGGCCTTGCCTGACCCGGCCGGGTGACCGTTGCGCGGCGTCCGACATCGAATGAACTGCCTCCCGTCGAATCGGGGCCGCCGCTCGTGCCGGCCCGCCTTCCTTTCGCTGCGCACGCGATGAATGCGTTCCTGCGACCGTTTCTCGTCCGCCTGCACCGTTGGTTCGGACTCGCCATCGCGCTGTTCCTGTTCGTCGCGGGGCTCACCGGCGCATTGATTGCGTGGGACCACGAGCTGGACGCGGCGCTGAACCCGGATTTCTATATCGCGCGCAGCGGCGCGGCGCCGCTGGCGCCGCTCGAACTCGCGGCGCGCATCGAGGCGGCCGATCCGCGCGTGCAGGTGACCTATCTGCCGCTCGCGGTCGAATCGGGGCACACGCTGCAGGCGGGCGTGATGCCGCGTACCGATCCGGCGACCGGCCAGCCGTATGCACTCGGTTTCAGCCAGGTCGCCGTCGATCCCGCCACCGGTGCGGTGCAGGGCCGCCGCGAATGGGGCGCGCTGTCGCTCGCGCGGCTCGACCTGATGCCGTTCATCTACCGGCTGCACTATTCGCTGTTCCTGCCCGTGTACGGCGGGATCAACTTCGGGTTCTGGGTGATGGGCGTCGTCGGCATCGTGTGGGCGATCGACAGCCTGATCGCGCTGGTGCTCGCGTTTCCGAACCTGAAAAGCTGGCGCAAGTCGTTCGCGTTCCGTGTGCGGCGCGGCGGCTATCCGCTCGTGTTCGACCTGCACCGCTCGGGGGGCGTGTGGGTGTGGGGGCTGCTGCTCGTCGTCGCGGTCACGTCGATTTCGATGAACCTTGCCGTTCCGGTCGTGCGCCCGTTGATCTCGCTGGTGTCGCCGCTCGCGGAGACGCCGTACACCAATCCCGAGCATTTCCCGCCGGCCCCTGCGGGCAGCCAAGTGCTCCCGCGCGAGCGGATCGTCGAGATCGCCCGCTCGGCCGGCCGCGACTCGGGGATCACCGCGCCGCCGGGTGCGCTGCTGTTCGCTCCGGCGATGAATGTCTATGCGGTCGGGTTCTTCACGCCGGGCAATGACCATGGCGACGTCGGGCTCGGCAATGCGTGGCTGTACTGGAATGCGGTGACCGGCAAACCCGTCGCGGCGCAGGTGCCGGGCCGCGGTTCGGCTGGCGACCTGTTCATGCAGGCGCAGTTTCCACTGCACTCGGGGCGGATCGCCGGTGTCGCCGGACGTGTCGCCGTGAGCGTGCTCGGCATCGTGATCGCGATGCTGAGCGTAACGGGCGTCTGCATCTGGGTGAAGAAGCGCAGCGCTCGCGGGCGGGCCGCGCGGAGCGCGCGGCCGGTCGTGCCGGTGTCGTCGTCGCGCGCCGCGCGGTAAGGGCCGGGCGGCAAGCACCGAGCACCGAGCACCGAGCACCAAGCACCAAGCACCAAGCACCAAGCACCAAGCACCAAGCGGACGGTGCTATCGTCGCAGGTCGGCGGCGCGGCACCGGCGCCGAACTTGCCTCCGCGCCGTCAGCCCGCCTTGCGCCGGCGGGCCGGCTGCTTGCCGCCGAGCGCCGCGCATTGCGCGTGGCACGGGCAGCCGGCTTCGTGATCGTTGACCATGCCGGTCGCCTGCATCAGCGCATAGCAGATCGTCGAGCCGACGAACTTGCAGCCGTACGCCTTCAGCGCCTTGCTGAGCGCGTCGGACTGCTCGGTCGACGCG
>NZ_JACFYV010000110.1:0-21210 GCF_016759955.1 Burkholderia sp. KCJ3K979 | reverse complement strand
CTATTGTACCGTGCCGGCGCCCCGGATTCCGGGCTTGCCGCCGAACGGCCGATGCGGCGAGCCGCCGCGCGGGCGCACCGGCCCGCGATTCTGCTGATTTCCCGCAAAGTCCGGCCGCGTAAGGGTTTGGCCCCGCGGCTATAATGCCCGCCATGACTGCCCACCACTCCTTCGACGTCGCCGTGGTCGGCGGCGGGCTCGTCGGCAAGACGGCCGCGCTCGCGCTGACCCAGTCCGGCTACAAGACCGCCTTGCTTGCCCAGCCGGCCACGCCGCGCCCCGCCGATCTCGCGTTCGACACGCGCGTCTACGCGCTGTCGTCCAGTTCGCAAGCGTTGCTCGAGCGGCTGCGGGTCTGGCAGGCGCTCGACCACGGCCGGCTCGCGCCGGTCTACGACATGCGCGTGTATGGCGATGCGCATGCCGAACTGCATTTCTCCGCCTACCAGGCGTCCGTGCCGCAGCTCGCCTGGATCGCCGAATCCTCGCTGGTCGAGGCGTCGCTCGACGCCGCGCTGCGGTTCCAGCCGAACCTGACGTGGTTCGATGCGCGTGCGCAGGGCTTCGACGTGCGCGACGACGCAGCCGTGCTGACGCTGTCGTCGGGCCAGGTGCTCGAAGCCGATCTCGTCGTCGGCGCCGACGGCGCGCATTCGTGGGTGCGCTCCCAAATGGGGGCCAGGGTAGAGCGGCGCGACTACCGGCAAACGGGCGTCGTCGCGAACTTCAAGGCATCGTTGCCGCACCGCGAGACCGCGTACCAGTGGTTCCACGAAGGCGAGATCGTCGCGCTGCTGCCGCTGCCGGACGGCCACGTGTCGCTCGTGTGGTCCGCGCACACCGCGCATGCCGACGCACTGCTCGCACTCGATCCGGCGCAGCTCGCGGCCGAGGTCGAGCGCGTGTCGCACGGCCAGGTCGGCACGCTCGAATGCGTGACGCCGGCCGCCGGCTTCCCGCTGGCGCTGCAGACGGTCGACAAGCTGATCGCGCCGCGCGTCGCGCTGGTGGGCGATGCCGCGCACCTGATCCACCCGCTCGCGGGGCAGGGGATGAACCTCGGGCTGCGCGACGTCGCCGCGCTCGCCGACGCGATCGCGGGCAAGGAAAGCTTCCGCAATCTCGGCGATACGGTGCTGCTGCGCCGCTACGAACGTTCGCGCCGCGAGGACATCCGCGCGCTGATGGTCGCGACCGACGGCCTGCAGCGGCTGTTCGCGGTGCCGGGCTCGCTCGCGAAGGCGGTGCGCAATGCGGGCATGGCGTTCGTCGGCGCGCAGCCGCTCGTGAAGCGCTGGCTCGTGTCGGCCGCGCTCGGCTGAGCGAACCTTCCGCCGCCGCGCCGGTCGGAGTCGGTTCCGTTACGGCGTACACTGTGCCGTGCACTCCGATTGAGCTGAAGGAAGATTTCAATGAAAAAAACGATCCGCATCGCGTCGCTGGCGCTGGCCGTCACGATGGCGACGCTCGGCTGCACCGCGCAGGCCGACCAGACCACCGACAAGCTGAAGGCCACGCTGCAAGCCCGTCTCGGCAACGACGCGCCGATCAAGAGCGTGTCGAAATCGCCGGTCGCAGGCCTTTACGAAGTGAACCTCGGCTCGCAGATCATCTATAGCGACGCGGCGGGCGACTACGTGCTGCTCGGCGATCTCGTCGACGCGAAGACGCACAAGAACCTGACCGACGCCCGCCTGTCCGAAATCAACAAGATCGACTTCGCGAGCCTGCCGTTCGCGAATGCGATCAAGATCGTCAAGGGCAACGGCGCCCGCAAGATCGCGGTGTTCTCCGATCCGAACTGTCCGTACTGCAAGAAGCTCGAGACGACGCTGCAGTCGGTCGACAACGTGACCGTCTACACGTTCCTGTACCCGGTGCTGTCGCCGGATTCGACCGCGAAGTCGAAGGCGATCTGGTGCGCGACCGACCGCGCGAAGACGTGGGAAAGCTGGATGCTCGACCATCGCGCGCCGTCCGGCGCCGGTACTTGCGACACCACCGCGCTCGACAAGAACCTCGCGCTCGGCCGCGGGATGAACGTCACGGGCACGCCGACGATCTTTTTGCCGGACGGTCGCCGCCTGCCGGGCGCGGTATCGGCCGACCAGCTCAACCAGGCGCTCGCCTCGAGCAAGTAACCGACTGCACGCCGGGCGCAGCGCCCGGCCAGCGAGGGGCGCCCGCATGATCTGCCGGCGCCTCTCTTCGTTTTCGCCGCCGTATTCGACCGACCGATTGCCACGATGACCCAGCCGATCCGCTATTCGATTGTCCCGAAAGATCTTGCCGCGCACCTGTTCGAAGTGACGGTGACGGTTGCCGATCCCGATCCCGAAGGCCAGCGTTTCTCGCTGCCGGTATGGATTCCGGGCAGCTATCTCGTACGCGAATTCGCGCGCAACATCGTGACGCTGCGCGCGTTCAACGACGCGGGCCGCAAGGTGCGCATCGCGAAGACCGACAAGCACACGTGGCAGGCCGCGCCCGTGACCGGCGCGCTGACGCTGCGCTACGACGTGTATGCGTGGGACCTGTCGGTGCGCTCCGCGTATCTCGACGAATCGGGCGGCTTCTTCAACGCGACGGCCGTGTTCCTGAGCGTCGCCGGTCGCGAGGACGCGCCGTGCGAAGTCGACATCGCGAAACCGGCCGGCGCGGCGTTCCGCACGTGGCGTGTCGGCACCGCGCTGCCCGAAGCGGGCGGCACCCGGCGTTACGGTTTCGGCGCGTATCGCGCGGCGAACTATGACGAGCTGTCCGACCATCCGGTGACGATCGGCGAATTCGCGCTCGCGACGTTCGACGCGCACGGCGTGCCGCACGACATCGTGATCGCCGGGCGCGTGACGCAACTCGACCTGGAGCGGCTGCGTACCGATCTGAAACGCGTGTGCGAAGCGCAGATCGCGCTGTTCGAGCCGAAGTCGAAAAAGGCGCCGATGGACCGCTACGTATTCATGACGCTCGCGGTCAGCGACGGCTACGGTGGCCTCGAGCATCGCGCATCGACCGCGCTGATCTGCAACCGGACCGACCTGCCGGTGAAGGGGCGACCGGAAACGACGGAAGGCTATCGCACGTATCTCGGCCTCTGCAGCCACGAGTATTTCCACACGTGGAACGTGAAGCGCATCAAGCCGGCGGCGTTCGTGCCGTACGACCTCGCGCGCGAGAACTACACGTCGCTGCTGTGGCTGTTCGAGGGTTTCACGTCGTATTACGACGACCTGATGCTGGTGCGCAGCGGGCTGATGTCGCAGGACGACTATTTCGCGGCCCTCGGCCGCACGATCGGCGGCGTGCTGCGCGGCTCGGGCCGGCTCAAGCAGAGCGTCGCGGAAAGTTCGTTCGACGCGTGGATCAAGTACTACCGCCAGGACGAGAACGCGACCAACGCGATCGTCAGCTATTACACGAAGGGCTCGCTCGTTGCGCTGGCGTTCGATCTCGCGATCCGCGCGCAGACGCGCAACCGGAAGTCGCTCGACGACGTGATGCGTCTGCTGTGGCAACGCTACGGCCGCGACTTCTATCGCGGCAAGCAGGCGGGCGTGGACGAAAACGAAGTCGAGGCGCTGATCGAGGAGGCGACGGGCATCGCGCTCGGCCGCCTGTTCGCCGATGCCGTGCACGGCACGCGCGACCTGCCGCTCGCCGAACTGCTCGCGCCGTTCGGCGTGACGCTGGTCCCCGACGTCGCGACCGGCGCGGCCGCGAAACCGACGATCGGCGCGCGCCTGCGCGGCGGCGCGGACTGCACGTTGGCGGCGGTTTACGAAGGCGGCGCCGCGCATCGCGCGGGCTTGTCGGCCGGCGACACGCTGATCGCGGTCGACGGGCTGCGCGTGACGGGCACGAACCTCGATGCGCTGCTCGCACGCTACCGGCCGGGCGACAAGGTCGAGATTCACGCGTTCCGCCGCGACGAGCTGCGCACCGCGAAACTGAAGCTCGATGGCCCGGAAGTCACCCGCTACCGGCTGACGGCGGCCGCGAAGCCGGCTGCGGCCGCGAAGGCCCGCGAAGCCTGGCTGAAGGGGTAATCGTACGAAAGCGGGTAGCGGGGCACGATCGGCGATTGTTCTGTTGTTGCAACAATCCGTCGCCCTGAACCCGCTTTTTCGCGGTCATGCGGCCACGCACAATGGCGTCACTCGCGCTACCGAAGCGCAACCCCACCCGGAGCCTGACATGACGACCATTCTGCAAATCAATTCCGCCGCGCGTTCGCAAGGTGCGCAATCCACGCTGTTGGCCAATGAACTGACGGCAAAGCTGCAACAATCGAACCCCGGCGCGAACGTCGTGGTCCGCGACCTGCTGGCCGATGCGCTGCCGCACCTCGACGAATCGGTGCTCGGCGCATTCTTCACGCCGGCCGACAAGCGCACCGCGGAACAGAATGCGATCGTCGCGAAGAGCGATGCACTGATCGCCGAGCTGCAAGCGGCCGACATCATCGTGATCGGCGCACCGATGTACAACTTCGGCATCTCGTCGCAACTGAAGACGTACTTCGACTGGATCGCCCGCGCAGGCGTCACGTTCCGCTACACCGAGAACGGTCCGGAAGGCCTGATCAAGGGCAAGAAGGTTCACGTGGTGACGGCGCGCGGCGGCAAGTACCTGGGTACGCCGAACGACAGCCAGACCCCGTACCTGCGTTCGTTCCTCGGCTTCATCGGCCTGACCGACGTGAATTTCATCCACGCGGAAGGCCTGAACCTCGGCCCGGACGCGCAGAGCGCCGCGCTGGCCAGCGCACGCGAAGCGATCGCCGCCGCGTAACGCGCGTAACGCGTCAGGTCGATGCGGGTGCGATGCACCCGCTGCGTCGCCCGATGAAAAAACGCCGCGTCCTTTCGGGGACGCGGCGTTTTTGCATTCGGCCGGCGAACTCGCCGCAACCGAGGCCGTTACGCGAGCGTTTCGGCTACGTCCGGCAGGCGCCAGTCGATCGGTTCGCGGCCGGCAGCGGCCAGATAGTCGTTCGCGAGCGCGAAATGGCGGCAGCCGAGGAAGCCGCGGTGCGCGGACAGCGGCGACGGATGCGGCGCCTCGAGCACGCAATGCGCGTTCGCGTCGAACAGCGCGCGCTTGGCCTGCGCGTGCGCGCCCCACAGCATGAACACGAGCCCGCGATGACGGCCGGCGAGCTCGCGGATCAGCGTGTCCGTGCATTGCTCCCAGCCGCGTTTCGCGTGGCTCGCGGCCGCGCCGCGCTCGACCGTCAGCACGGTGTTGAGCAGCAGCACGCCCTGGCGTGCCCACGTGTCGAGGCAGCCGTGACGCGGCGTGTCGTGACCGAAGTTCGCGGCGATTTCCTTGAAGATGTTGCGCAGCGACGGCGGCGTGCGCACGGCCGGCGGCACCGAGAACGCGAGGCCGTGCGCCTGCGGCGTGCCGCGGTCGTCGCCGTGGTACGGGTCCTGGCCGAGGATCACGACCTTCACGTCGTCGGGATGCGTCAGGCGCAGCGCGCGGAACACGTCGGTCGGGTAGACCGTCTTGCCGGCCGCACGCTCTTCATCGACGAAGCGGCACAGCGGCGCGTACGCGTCGCTGTCGGTGAACGGTTTCAGCACGTCGCGCCAGACAGCCGGCAGCGCGTCGAATTGCGCGGCGAGATGCGGTACGTCGGCGGCAACGGGCCGCGGGGCCGCGGCGGCCGGCGCCGGGGTCGCGGCTGGCGCGGGCACCGCTGCGGCGGTTTTCTTCACGGGTTTGCGCCGAGCGGCAGGCGGCTCGGAAGCCGGGGACGGAATATCGGCCGGCGCCGTTTCCGGCACGGGATCGTCGAACAGCGACGCCTGTTGCGGCGCGCGGGAAGTCTTGCGGGTTGCCATGCGTGATGCGTGTTTATTGCGCGCGCAGCCGGTAGCCGCGCTGCGCCTTGCTGATGTTTTCGGGAACGAGGCCCGGCAGCGCCTGCTGCAGTTCGGCGGCGAGCGTCGCGAGCGCCGTTTCCGGGCCGTCGATCAGTTCGAGTTCGATTTCGCTGATCGGTTCGCGGCGCGTTTCGTGTTCCGCCTGGACGACGATCTCGCCGAGGTCCACCGCGGCCTCGACGGTTGCGCCGCCGATTGCGATGCGCCATAGCGTACGCGAAAAATCCGTGCGGAACAGCGCGTGCAGCGCGCCGGCCGCGTCATTGAGCGCGGCGGCGGCTTCCGGCACGTCGCAGGCCGCGACGAGCGCGTCGATTTCGAGCGCGTCGCCGGCGACCGGCAGCTCCCATTCGTGGCGGCTGTGCAGGCCGCCTTCCGCGCTGCCGACCGTCTTGAACGTCTGCAGCCAGCCGTCCGGCGTGCGGCGCACGCGTACCGCGCTCTTCGAGCGCGCCAGCGCGAGATCGGGCGTGTCGTAATAGACGTTCGCGAGCGTGATGGCACGGCCGGGTTCGCCGGTCAGCGTCTCGAAGAAGCGGCGCGCGGCGTCGGCCTGGCCGGCCGGCAGCGCGAGCTTGATTTCCTGTTCGATCGCCATCAGAAGAACATCCGTGCGAGTTCCTCGCCCGGCTGCTCGGCGCGCATGAACGCCTCGCCGACGAGGAACGTGTTCACGTTCGCCGCGCGCATCGTGTCGACGTCGGTGCGCGACAGGATGCCCGATTCGGTCACGACGATGCGATCCGCCGGAATCATGTCGAGCATGTCGAGCGTGGTCTGGATCGACGTCTCGAACGTGCGCAGGTTGCGGTTGTTGATGCCGAGGAGCGGCGTCTTCAGTGTCAGCGCCTGTTCCATCTCGTTGCGGTCGTGCACTTCGACCAGTACCGCGAGGCCGAGCGAGTGCGCATACGCTTCGAGATCCTGCATCAGCGGCGTGTCGAGCGCGGCGGCGATCAGCAGGATCGCGTCGGCGCCCATCGCGCGGGCTTCGACGATCTGGTACGCGTCGACGATGAAGTCCTTGCGCAGCACCGGCAGCGTGCAGGCCGCGCGCGCTTCCTCGAGGTAGCGGACGCCGCCCTGGAAGAACTGCTCGTCGGTCAGCACCGACAGGCACGCGGCACCGTGCGCCGCATACGAGCGCGCGATGTCGGCCGGCACGAAGTGCTCGCGCAGCACGCCTTTCGACGGGCTGGCCTTCTTGATTTCGGCGATCACGGCGGCGTTGCCGGCCGCGTGCTTCGCGCGTAGCGCGCCGACGAAGTCGCGCAGGTCGCGCGCCGAGGCTTCCAGTTTCAGTGCCTCGAGCGGCGTGCTGCGCAGGGCCGCCGCGATTTCTTCGCGCTTGACGGCGATGATTCGGTCGAGAATGTCGCTCATAGGGGTTCCTGCTGGATTCGTAAGAGGGTCAGCGCTTGAATTGCTGCGTGAAGCGCACGAGTTCGTCGACCTTCGCGCGGGCCTTGCCGCTCGCGATCGCTTCGCGGGCGAGCTGGATGCCGTCCGCGATCGACTCGGCGATATTGGCCGCGTAGAGCGCGGTGCCCGCGTTCAGCGTGACGATCTCGCGCGCGACGCCCGGCTGGTTGTCCAGCGCGCCGAGCAGCATCGTGCGCGATTCGTCGGCATTTTCCACCTTCAGCGTGCGGTTCGACACCATCTGCAGGCCGAAGTCCTCCGGATGGATCTCGTATTCGTGCACCTTGCCGTCGCGCAATTCGCCGACGAGCGTCGCGGCGCCGAGCGACACCTCGTCCATCCCGTCCTTGCCGTACACGACCAGTACGTGCTGCGCGCCGAGACGCTGCATCACGCGCACCTGGATGCCGACGAGGTCGGGGTGGAACACGCCCATCAACTGGTTCGGCGCGCCGGCCGGATTGGTCAGCGGGCCGAGGATGTTGAAGATCGTGCGCACGCCGAGCTCGCGGCGCACGGCCGCGATGTTCTTCATCGCCGGGTGATGGTTCGGCGCGAACATGAAGCCCATACCGGTTTCGGCGATCGATGCGGCGACTTGCTCCGACTGCAGGTCGATGTTCACGCCGAGCGCCTCGAGCACGTCGGCGCTGCCGGACTTGCTCGATACGCCGCGGTTGCCGTGCTTCGCGACCTTCGCGCCCGCGGCCGCCGTGACGAACATCGATGCGGTCGAGATGTTGAACGTGTGCGAGCCGTCGCCGCCGGTGCCGACGATGTCGACGAAGTTCGAGTTGTCCTGCACCTCGACGTGGTTCGCGAATTCGCGCATCACGGTCGCGGCGGCGGCGATCTCGCCGATCGTCTCCTTCTTCACGCGCAGCCCGGTGATGATCGCGGCCGCCATCACGGGCGACAGGTCGCCGCGCATGATCAGCCGCATCAGGTGCAGCATTTCGTCGTGGAAGATCTCGCGGTGCTCGATCGTGCGCTGCAGCGCTTCCTGCGGGGTAATCGTCATCGTGCGTCTCCCGTCAGGCAGCCGGTGCGGCGGCATGGGCCGCTGCGCGATGCTGCTTCAGGAAATTCTCGAGCAGCGCATGGCCATGCTCCGAGAGAATCGATTCCGGGTGGAACTGCACGCCTTCGACGGGCAGCGTCTTGTGGCGCACGCCCATGATCTCGCCGTCGTCGGTCCACGCGGACACCTCGAGGCAGTCGGGCAGCGATTCGCGCTCGATCGCGAGCGAGTGGTAGCGCGTCACGTCGAAATGCTTCGGCAGGTCGGCGAACACGCCGCGGCAATCGGTTTCGATCCGGCTCACCTTGCCGTGCATGATGGTCTTCGCGCGCACGACGCGACCGCCGAACGCTTCGCCGATCGCCTGGTGGCCGAGGCAGACGCCGAGGATCGGCTTTTTGCCCGCGAATTCGCGCAGCACGTCGAGCGTGATGCCCGCGTGTTGCGGATTGCTCGGGCCGGGCGACAGGCAGATGGTGTCGGGGTTCAGGCGCGCGATGTCGTCGAGCGTGATTTCGTCGTTGCGGTAGGTACGCACGTCCTCGCCGAGTTCGCCGAAGTACTGGACCAGGTTGTAGGTAAACGAGTCGTAGTTGTCGATCATGAGCAGCATGGTCAGTCTCCGGTCAGAAGTCGCTATCGAGGCCGTCCTGGACCTGTTCGGCCGCACGCAGCACCGCGCGCGCCTTGTTCTCGGTCTCTTGCCATTCGGATTCGGGCACCGAATCCGCGACGACGCCGGCCGCCGCTTGCACGTACAGGTTGCCGTTGTGGATCAGGCCGGTGCGGATCGCGATCGCGAGATCCATCTCGCCCGAGAACGACAGGTAGCCGACCGCACCGCCGTACAGCCCGCGCTTGACCGGCTCGAGCTCGTCGATCAGTTCCATCGCGCGCACCTTCGGCGCGCCGGACAGCGTGCCCGCCGGGAACGTCGCGCGCAGCACGTCGTAGTTCGTCATGCCGGGCTTCAGCTTGCCTTCGACCGAGCTGACGATGTGCTGCACGTGCGAGTACTTCTCGATCACCATCTTGTCGGTCACCTGCACCGAGCCGATTTCCGCGATGCGGCCGACGTCGTTGCGCGCGAGGTCGATCAGCATCACGTGCTCGGCAATCTCCTTCGGATCGTTCAGCAGCTCGGTCGCGAGTTCCGCGTCGCGCTCGGGCGTGTTGCCGCGCGGGCGCGTGCCGGCGAGCGGCCGGATCGTGACGATCTGGTCTTCGCCGCGCTTTTCCTGGCGCACCAGGATTTCCGGCGACGCGCCGACCACGTGGAAATCGCCGAAGTTGTAGTAATACATGTACGGCGACGGATTCAGCGAACGCAGCGCGCGGTACAGCGACAGCGGATTGTCGCGGTACGGCTTCGTGAGCCGCTGGCCGACCTGGATCTGCATCAGCTCGCCGGCCGCGATGTATTCCTTCGCCTGGCGCACGGCGGCCAGATAGTCGTCCTTCTTGAATTCGCGGAACGTCTCGGTGCGCACGCTCGCCGACGTGACGGGCGGCTGCACGGTCGTGCGCAGGCGCTGCTTCAGTTCGCGCAGGCGATGTTTCGCCTTCGCATACGCTTCGGGCTGGCCCGGGTCCGCGTAGATGATCAGGTAGAGCTTGCCGGCGAGGTTGTCGATCACCGCGACTTCCTCGGTCAGCAGCAGCTGGATGTCGGGCAGGCCGAGATCGTCGCGCGGCGCGGTGTTCGCGAGCTTCTTCTCGATGTAGCGTACTGCGTCGTAGCCGAAGTAGCCGGCGAGGCCGCCGCAGAAACGCGGCAGGCCCGGGCGCTGCGCGACCTTGAAGCGGGCCTGGAACGATTCGATGAACTGGAACGGGTCGCCGTTGTGCGTCTCGACGACCTTGCCGTCGCGTACCACTTCCGACACGCCATTGCGGGTGCGCACGAGCGTGCGGGCCGGCAGGCCGATGAACGAGTAGCGGCCGAAACGCTCGCCGCCGACCACCGATTCGAGCAGGAACGAGTTGGCACCCGCCCGTTCGGGCTGGGCCAGCTTCAGGTAGAGGGACAGCGGCGTTTCGAGATCGGCGAGGGCCTCCGCGATCAGCGGGATGCGGTTGTAGCCTTCGTTCGCCAGCGATTGGAATTCGAGTTCGGTCATGTTCCGGTCCTGTTCGGGACGAGCGGCGCGTGCGCCAGGGATCACTTGACGCTGCGCGGGTGGCCGTCGGCGAAAGGGCGGTCGATCGAGAAGTGCCTGTTGCCGGCCGGCACTCCGGGCGTGAACGTCGCGAGCCTGCGGCCGAGCCTGAACGCAAGCGTTCGGACACGGTGGAACTCGAGGTGGTGCGACGATCGGCGCGCGGATGCGCAGCGAGATAAAAAACGGCGCTGAAGACGTGCTTCAGCGTACCTCATCGAAGAGGTTAGCGCGACCAGCGACGCCAGGGCCAGGCTCCCCGGTCGATGCTGCTCAGACTCCGTTTTTTATTCAGAAACATGCGGATGGAAGAAATAATCAGAGGGTTGGCCGGCCGGCGTTGTGCGCGGAAATTGCGCGAGCCGCGACCAGCAACGAATCGACTATACCATCCGAATTTATCGTTTGTATAGCTTTGCCGTGGTTGTAGCCGTACGGCACCGTCAGCGTCGCCATCCCGGCTGCGCGGCCGGCCAGCGCGTCGTTTTCCGAGTCCCCGATCGCGACCGCGGCGTCCGGCGCGACGCCCAGCGCGTCGCAGGCCGTCAGCATCGGCAGCGGGTCGGGCTTCTTGCGCGCGACGCTGTCGCCGCCCAGCACGATGCCGAAGCTGCCGGCCAGCCCGTATTGCTCGAGCAGCTCGACTGCGAAGCGGTGCGGCTTGTTCGTCACGCACGCGAGCCGGATGCCGGCCGCGCGCAGCGCGTCGAGCCCGGCTGCCACGTCCGGATAGAGACGCGTGTGGCGGCCGTTGATCTTCGCGTATTCGCTCTGATAGATCGCGAGTGCGTCGTCGAAGCGCGCGTGCGCTTCGTCGGCCGGGAAGCGCGGCTTCAGCACGCTCTGGATCAGGTGTTCGGAGCCCTTGCCGACGTAGCCGATCACTTCGTCGCGCGACGTGGCCGGCGCGCCGAGCTGCGCGAGCATCCCGTTCAGGCCGGCCGTGAAATCGTCGGCCGTGTCGACCATCGTGCCGTCGAGGTCGATCAGCGCCGCATCGATGCGCGGCGCGGCGAAGCGGATCGGGGCCGCGTCCGTGGCGGCCCCGGCCGGCGCGCGGCCGGCGAACGACGAGTCGGCCACGGCGTCAGCTCCGTTCGACGGTCGCGAGCGCCGCGCGCATCTCGTCGATCACCTTGCGGTAGTCGGGCTTGCCGAAGATCGCTGAACCCGCGACGAACGTGTCCGCGCCGGCCGCCGCGATTTCCGCGATGTTGTCGGCCTTCACGCCGCCGTCGACTTCGAGCAGGATCTCGCGGCCCGTGCGTTCGGTGTACGCGTCGATGCGGGCGCGCGCCTCGCGCAGCTTGTTCAGCGTCTCCGGAATGAACGACTGGCCGCCGAAGCCGGGGTTCACCGACATCAGCAGCACGAAGTCGAGGCGATCCATCACGTGGTCGAGGTAGTTCAGCGGCGTGGCCGGATTGAACACGAGACCGGCCTTGCAGCCGTGGTCGCGGATCAGCGACAGCGTGCGGTCGATGTGATCGGAGCCTTCCGGGTGGAAGCTGATCAGGTTCGCGCCGGCCTTCGCGAAATCGGGCACGATCCGGTCGACCGGACGCACCATCAGGTGCACGTCGATCGGCACCTGCACGTGCGGGCGGATCGCCTCGCAGACGAGCGGGCCGATCGTCAGGTTCGGCACATAATGGTTGTCCATCACGTCGAAGTGAATCCAGTCGGCGCCGGCGGCGACCACGTTGCGGACTTCTTCGCCGAGCCGTGCAAAGTCGGCCGACAGGATGCTGGGGGCGATGCGGAATTGAGTCATGACAGGGGAGCGGGGACGTTGCGGCGCAAAACCGTCATTCTACCGTCCGGCGACCCGGTGCGCGGCGGCAGGCCGTGCGGTTGCGGCCCGATTGCGCATAGAATGCCGAACCAATGCGGCGCGCCCGCGGCCCGGCCGCTCGAGTCGGCGCGCGCGGTTACCTAGAGCGGACACACCATGAGTCAGTATCAGTTCACCGTTTCGGTGAAAACCAGCTACTTGCCGGAACAATCCGACCCCGATCACCGTCAATACGCATTCGCGTACACGCTGACGATCCGCAACACCGGGCAGGTCGCGGCGCAGCTGATCGCCCGTCACTGGATCATCACGGACAGCGAAAGCCACGTGCAGGAAGTGAAGGGGCTCGGTGTCGTCGGGCACCAGCCGCTGCTGCAGCCGGGCGAGCATTTCGAATACACGAGCTGGGCCGTGATCGCGACGCCGGTCGGCACGATGCGCGGTGCGTACTTCTGCGTGGCGGAGGACGGCGAGCGTTTCGAGGCGCCGGTCGACGAGTTCGCCCTGCACATGCCGCGCACGCTGCATTGAGCGTGCAGTGTGCGGCGCGCGTCAGCGCGGCTGGCGGTCGTTGTGGCGGGCCTGCTTCTTTCTGCCCGACGACGTCCACACGACGATGAAGATCAGCAGGGCAAGCGCTACGAAGGCTTCGAGCGCGAAGATGAGCATCGGATATTGGTCGAGAAAATCTGACATGGCGGTTTCCATCAAGAACGGACATTGTATGTGGTTTGGGCCCCGGCTGGCCGGGTGGATGGCCGCTGCTGCTGCGGCGGCGCTGCTCGCGGCGTGCGGCGGCGCGCCGACGCGCACTTCCGCGCTGAAGCCGCCGACCGGCGCGGCGATCGTGCCGGGGCAGGTCGCCGCGAAGCGGCTCACGCCGGTCGCGTGGCAGCAGGTGCCGGGCTGGCAGGACGATTCGCTGATCGGCGCGACGGCCGCGCTGCGGCAAAATTGCGCGCGGCTTGCGCGTCAGCCGGCCTGGGCGCGCGCTTGCGCGGCCGCCGACCGGCTCGACGAACTCGACGTCAGCAGCGCTCGCACCTTCTTCGAAACGTATTTCACGCCGTTCCAGCTCGCGAATACCGACGGTACGCTCGACGGGCTCGTGACCGGCTATTACGAGCCGCTGCTGCACGGTTCGCGCGTGCGTCGCGGCCCGTATCAGTACGCGCTCTATCGCTGGCCGGCAGGCTATCGCGCGGGCGCTGCGCTGCCGGCGCGCGCGCAGCTCGAGCGCGCCGGCATCCTGAACGGCAACGAGCTCGTGTGGGTAGACGATCCGATCGAGGCGTTCTTCCTGCAGGTGCAGGGCTCGGGGCGCGTGCTGCTCGACGACGGTTCGGTGATGCGGGTCGGCTTCGGCGGCACCAACAATCAACCGTACCGTTCGATCGGCAAATGGCTGCTCGATCGCGGCGAGCTGACGCCCGCGCAGGCGACGATGCAGGGCATCAAGGCCTGGGCGAAGGCGAATCCGACGCGCGTCGACGCACTGCTCGATACGAATCCGCGCTTCGTGTTCTTCCGCGACATGCCGACCAAGGAGGATGCGCCGCACGGCGGCGCGGACGGTCCGATCGGTGCGCTCGGCGTGCCGCTGACGCCTGAGCGCTCGATCGCGGTCGATCCGTCGTCGATCCCGCTCGGCACGCCGGTGTTCCTGCAGACCACGCGTCCGCTGACGAATACGCCGATGAACCGGCTCGTGTTCGCGCAGGATACGGGCTCGGCGATCAAGGGCGGCGTGCGGGCAGACTATTTCTGGGGGCTTGGCGACGACGCGGGCGACCAGGCCGGCCGGATGAAGCAGGTCGGCCGGATGTGGCTGCTGTTCCCGAATTCGTGATTTGGGGGCGGCGCGGGTTGCCCGGAGGGGGGCTCGTGGACGAGACGCGGCAGGATGGCACATCTCATTGTGCGCGGGGCGTGCCGGTCTGATCGCCGGTGTGTCCGTCTGATTTCAGTTCGCGTGATGCTCTGCGTGTCACGTCGAACGACGCCTTGGAGTAGAGCAGCCCGATCGGCGTTGGCCGACCGGGCTGTTTCATTTGCAGGCTCGGATTCGCCGTTGCTCGGCGTGCGTGCGGCGAGTGCGCGAAGTTCGCGCCGCTCGCCTGCGCGGCGAGGTGGCCTCAGCTCTTGCGCTTGTCGATGACGCGGCGCGCCTTGCCGACCGATCGCTCGATGCCGTTCACCGGCAGCACGTTGATCACGGCCGTCACGCCGATCAGCGACTTGATGTCGTACGCGAGCGCCTGTTTCGCCGCCTGGATCGCCGCGGTGTCGGGCGCGGTTTCCGGGCAGGGCTCGACGTTGAGCGTCAGCACGTCCAGCGGGCCTTCCTTCGTCAGCACGATCTGATAGTGCGGCGCGAGTGCACGCTGCTTGAGCAACTGCTCCTCGATTTGCGTCGGGAACACGTTGACGCCGCGCACGATCATCATGTCGTCCGACCGGCCGGTGATCTTCTCCATTCGGCGCATCGTCCGGGCGGTGCCCGGCAGCAGGCGCGTGAGGTCACGGGTGCGGTAGCGGATGATCGGCAGCGCTTCCTTCGTCAGCGACGTGAACACGAGCTCGCCGAGTTCGCCGTCCGGCAGCACTTCGCCGGTTTCCGGGTCGATGATTTCCGGATAGAAGTGGTCTTCCCAGATGGTCGGGCCATCCTTGGTCTCGACGCATTCGGATGCCACGCCCGGGCCCATCACTTCGGACAGCCCGTAGATGTCGACCGCATCGATGCCCATCCGCTGTTCGATCGCGACGCGCATGTCGTTGGTCCACGGCTCCGCGCCGAAGATGCCGATGCGCAGTGAACTCCGCACCGGATCGAGGCCCTGGCGCTCGATCTCGTCGGCGATCGACAGCATGTAGCTCGGCGTGACCATGATGATGTCGGGCCGGAAATCCTGGATCAGCTGTACCTGCTTCTCGGTCTGGCCGCCGCCGAACGGGATCACGGTGAGGCCCGCGCGTTCGGCGCCGTAGTGCGCCCCGAGCCCGCCCGTGAACAACCCGTAACCGTAGCTGACGTGCACCTTGTCGCCGCGGCGCGCACCGGCGGCGCGGATCGAACGTGCGACGAGATTCGCCCACGTGTCGATGTCGGCGGCCGTATAGCCGACGACCGTCGGCTTGCCGGTCGTGCCGGACGACGCATGGATACGCGAAATCTGGTCCTGCGGCACCGCGAACATCCCGAACGGATAGTTGTCGCGCAGGTCGCCCTTGGTCGTGAACGGGAAGCGCGACAGGTCGGCGAGCGACTTCAGGTCGTCCGGATGCACGCCCGCTTCGTCGAACTTGCGGCGATAGACGGGCGAGTGGTCATACGCATGCCGGAGCGACCACTTGAGGCGTTCGAGCTGCAGCGCGGTCAGCTCGTCGCGTGAGGCGGTCTCGATCGGCTCAAGCGGTAGCGGGGTAGTCATGCATGTCTCCAGTGTTTGTTATGGACGGGCCGCCGACGTCAGTGGTCTTCCGGGATGACCGTGCCCTTGATCTGGGCGGATTTGCCGCGAAACATCGCGACCGTCTCGCCTGTCTGGTTCGTGACGCGGATGTCGTAGATGCCGTGGCGGCCCGCACGCGCCTGCTCGATCGCCTCGGCCGTCAGCAGGTCGCCGCCGTGCACGGGGCGGAGGAATTCGATCGAGCAGCCGGCCGCGACCGCATTCAGGTTGTACGAGTTGCACGCGAACGCGAACGTCGAATCGGCGAGCGTGAAGATGATGCCGCCGTGGCAGGTCTGGTGTCCGTTCAGGAATTCGGGCCGCACGCGCATCTGAAGGCGGGCGTAGCCTGCGCGTACTTCGGCGATTTCCATGCCGAACGCACGGCTGCAGGCGTCGGCGTCGTACATGGCCTGCGCGGTGGCGCGGGCGAGCGAATCGGGGTCGAGCGTGGCGGTGGCATTCGTCATGTCAACGCCCCTCGAAGCGCGGTGCGCGCTTCTCGATGAAAGCCTGCACGCCTTCCGCATAGTCGTGCGACTGGCCGAGTTTGCGCTGCAGGTCGCGTTCCACGTCGAGCTGCTGATCGAGCGTGTTGGTGACGCTGTCTCGCATCGACTGCTTGATCGATGCGATGGCGAGCGTCGGCTGCTGTGCGAGCTGGGTGGCAAGCTGGCGGGTTGTCGCGACGAGCGCGTCGTCGTCGACCGCACGCCAGATCAGGCCCCACTGTTCGGCCTGCTCGGCGCCGAGCTTGTCGCCGGTCAGCGCGAGCCCCAGCGCGCGTGCCATACCGACGCGTTGCGGCAGGAACCACGTGCCGCCCGAATCGGGCACGAGTCCGATCTTGACGAAGGCCTGGATGAAACTGCTCGAGCGGGCGGCAAACACCAGATCGCACGCCAGTGCTAGATTCGCGCCGGCGCCGGCTGCCGTGCCGTTGACGGCGGCGATCACCGGAATCGGCAGGCGCTGCAGGCGGCGAATCAGTGGATTGAAATGCTCGTCGATCAGCGTGCCGAGATCGGTGGACGCGCCCGGCGTGAAGTCGAGGTCGGCCAGATCCTGACCCGCGCAAAAGCCGCGCCCCGCACCCGTCAGGATCAGCGCGCGCGCGCCGGCCGCCTCGACCTCATCGAGCGCCGACTGCAGTTCGCGATGCATCGCCCGCGTGAAGCTGTTCAGCTTGTCGGGCCGGTTGAGCGTGACCGTGGCCACGCCCGCGGCCTGATCGATATCCAGCTGGATCGCCTGATAGGACATGCAGTGTCTCCTTCATGACTTCGTTATAGGCGGGCGGCGCGTGGGTTACACGCGTTCGATCGCGATCGCGATGCCCTGGCCGACGCCGATGCACATCGTACAGAGCGCGAAGCGGCCGCCGGTACGCTCGAGTTGATGGAGTGCCGTGGTGACGAGCCGCGCGCCCGATGCGCCGAGCGGGTGGCCCAGAGCGATCGCACCGCCATTCGGGTTCACGCGCGGATCGTCGTCGGCCACGCCGAGCATGCGCAGCACGGCGAGACCTTGCGACGCGAATGCCTCGTTCAGTTCGATCACGTCGAACTGGTCGATGCGCATGTCGAGCTGGCGCAGCAGTTTCTGCGTGGCCGGCGCGGGGCCGATGCCCATCACGCGCGGCTCGACGCCGGCGGTCGCCATGCCGACGACGCGCGCGCGGCGGCGCAGGCCATACTGGTCGGCCGCCTGCGCATTGGCGAGCAGCAGCGCGCAGGCGCCGTCGTTCACGCCCGACGCGTTGCCGGCCGTTACCGAGCCGTCCGGGCGCACGACGCCCTTCAGCTTCGCGAGCGCCTCGAGCGACGTTTCGCGCGGATGTTCGTCGCGCGACACGACGATGGCATCGCCTTTCTTCTGCGGAATCGTGACCGCGACGATTTCTTCAGCGAGCGTGCCGTCCTGCTGCGCCCGCGCGGCCTTCTGCTGGCTGCGCAGCGCGAACAGGTCCTGATCGGCGCGGCTGATGTCGTAGTCGACCGCGACGTTCTCGGCGGTTTCCGGCATCGAATCGACACCGTGCAGCTGCTTCATCAGCGGATTGACGAAGCGCCAGCCGATCGTCGTGTCGAAGATGTCGGCCTGGCGCGCGAACGCGCTTGCGGCCTTGCCCATCACGAACGGCGCGCGCGTCATGCTCTCGACGCCGCCTGCAATCATCAGGCGCGCTTCACCTGCCTTGATCGCGCGCGCGGCCGTGCCGACCGCGTCCATTCCGGAACCGCACAGTCGGTTCAGCGTCGTGCCCGGCACGGCAGTAGGCAGGCCCGCCAGCAGCGCCGACATGCGCGCGACGTTGCGGTTGTCCTCGCCGGCCTGATTCGCGCAGCCGTAGATCACGTCGTCGATCGCCGCCCAGTCGACGTCGCGATTGCGCTCGATCAGCGCCTTGAGCGGCACCGCGCCGAGGTCGTCGGCACGGACATCTTTCAGGGCGCCGCCGTAGCGGCCGATGGGGGTGCGAATCGCATCGCAGATGTAGGCGTCTGTCATGAGCGTATCGGTGAGTGACGAACCCGCCGGGTGGCGGATTCGTTCATGGTAGAGAACGTAGTGGCGTTTGCATGTCGGCCAATCGGGTTATGCCGTCTGGCCAGCTTCCGCGGGTGCCGCCTTCGGGGCAACATGGACGCGGCTTTGCACCACCCGGAACCGGTTGGCGACGAATGCCGGGTCGGCCAGCGCTGCGTTGGCGGCCGGGTTTGCGCCCGTGCCGTGGAAGTCGGAGAACGCGGCCGACTGGTTGACGAATACGCCGCCCGTGAGGTTGATCGACAGCGCGACGCCGCCACGCACTGCCGCGTCGTGTGCGGCGTCGACGATTGCGTCGTCCGTGCTGTAGACGGAGAGGGTCAGCGCACCATGCTCGGCGGCGATTTCACCGGCGAGATCGAGCGACTGCGCGGTCGAGTCGGTCGCGATCACGAACGAGATCGGGCCGAACCACTCCTGCGTGAATTTCTCGCGGTCGGCCACGTCGAGTTGCAGCACGAGCGGCGTACGCACGCGTGCATCGGGGAAGGCGGGATGCTGGAGCGTCACGCTATCCGCGAGTACGCGGCCGAGCTTGCGCGCGTTGTCGATGCGCGCAGTCACGCCTTCGTTCTGGATCGCGCCGATCAGTTCGACCGAGCGAGCTGGATCGCCGGTGAGTTTTTGCACGGCAACCGCGATCGCCTGCGCGACTTCGTCGAAGCTCGCATGGCCGTCGGTCGTCCGGATGCCGTCGCGTGGCACGTAGATGTTCTGCGGTGCCGTGCACATCTGGCCGGAGTACAGCGCCAACGAGAATGCGATGTTCTTGGCGGCGGCCTTCAGGTCGTCTGTCGAGTCGATCACGATCTGGTTGACGCCGGCTTTCTCGGTGTAGACCTGTGCCTGGTGGGCATGGCGTTCGAGCCACGTGCCGTTCTGCGTGCTGCCGGTGAAGTCGATCAGCTTGATCTCGGGGCGCAGCGCGAGGTCCTGGACGAGGGCGCCGTCGTTGGGTTCGGTCGCGAGGAGCGTGACGACGTTCGGATCGAACCCGGCTTCGCGCAGCACGTCGCGGGCGATCCGCACCGTGATGGCGAGCGGCAGGATCGCGCCGGGGTGCGGTTTGACGATTACGGTATTACCGGTTGCCAGGTCGGCGAACAGGCCCGGGTAGCCGTTCCAGGTCGGGAACGTGCAGCAGCCGAGCACGAGGCCTGTGCCGCGCGGCACGATCGTGTAGCGCTTGTGCATCGCGAGCGGCGGGTTCTTGCCTTGGGGCTTTTCCCAGTGCGCGTCGGCCGGGATGCGGCGCAGTTCGTCCCACGCATAGGCGACCGCCTCGAGGGCGCGGTCCTGCGCGTGCGGGCCGCCGGCCTGAAACGCCATCATGAAGGCTTGCCCGGTGGTGTGCATCACGCTGTAGGCAATTTCGAAGCTTGCACGGTTCAGGCGCGCGAGGATTTCGAGGCTGACGCCGACCCATGCGCTCGGGCCGGCTTCGCGCCACGTGCGCTGCGCGGTGGCGGCGGCAGCGATCAGTGCGTCGGGCGTCGATTTCGGGTACCGGACGCCCAGCGCGATGCCGTACGGCGAGCGCTCGGCGCCGACCGTTTCACCGGTCGCAGGCTGGTCGAGCACGAAGGTCTTGTCGAGGTGTGACTTGAACGCGGCCTCACCGTCCGCGCTGGCGCTTTCCCCGTACACTTTGGGGCTCGGCATTTCGGCGAACGGGCTCCAGTACCCGCGGCTCTCGATGGCGGCGAGTGCGTGTTTCAGCGTGTCTTCGTGCTTCGTGAACAGTGCGTGGGTCATGGCGGCGGCCTGATGAACGTTGAGAGGGATTGGATCGATTAATTAACCGACCGGTTGGTCGGAGAATGGTAGCATCAAACTATTCGCATGTGCGAGGCGTTTCTCATTTCATTGATCGAGGAGAAATAGATGGCTTACGAGAACATCCTGGTGGAGACCCGGGGGCGTGTCGGTCTGGTGACGCTGAACCGTCCGAAGGCGCTGAATGCGCTGAACGATGCGCTGATGGATGAATTGGGCGCGGCACTGAAGGCATTCGATGCGGACGACGATATCGGTGCGATCGTCGTGACCGGGAGCGAGAAGGCATTCGCGGCCGGCGCGGACATCGGCATGATGGCGACCTACTCCTATATGGATGTTTATCGGGGCGACTACATCACGCGCAACTGGGAGACGGTCCGCGAGATCCGCAAACCGATCATTGCCGCGGTTTCGGGCTTTGCGCTGGGCGGCGGCTGCGAACTCGCGATGATGTGCGACATCATCTTCGCGGCGGACACGGCCAAGTTCGGTCAGCCGGAAATCAAGCTGGGCGTCATGCCGGGTGCGGGCGGTACGCAGCGTCTGCCGCGCGCGGTATCGAAGGCGAAGGCGATGGACATGTGCCTGACCGCGCGCTTCATGGACGCCGCCGAGGCCGAGCGTGCCGGGCTCGTTTCGCGCGTGCTGCCGGCCGACAAGGTGCTCGAGGAGGCGATTGCTGCCGCGACGACGATCGCCGAGTTTTCGCTGCCGGCGGTCATGATGGTCAAGGAGTCGGTGAACCGCGCGTACGAGACGACGCTGGCTGAAGGCGTTCACTTCGAGCGCCGGCTGTTCCATTCGCTGTTCGCAACCGAAGACCAGAAGGAAGGGATGGCGGCATTCGTCGAGAAGCGGAAGCCGGTGTTCAAGCACCGCTGATCGACTGGCGTCGGCCGGGGTTCGATGGCTGGCCTGCATCGGTTATCGGCGTAATCGCCTTGACCCGTTCATCAAAAGCCTCCGTGCGCGGCAGCGCACGGAGGCTTTTTCAAACTTTCTTCACAAAGGGCTTGCGTGGACGGGGGCGGGTGCTTAGAATCACGCCTCTTTCGCGCCAACGGAAACGCGGCGCGGAAGGAAGGGAAGCAGTGCTGTTGAGCCTCGGCGGTAGCGAGCCTCGGCGGTACGGAAGTTG